>CAZDRR010000020.1:0-5365 GCA_964507955.1 uncultured Candidatus Saccharibacteria bacterium
CCCTGACCTTTCCGGTGTAAACGGACTGCTCTAGCCAACTGAGCTAATCGCCCATGTCCTCATACAATAACAAATTTTTAAAGATTTGCAATTTGTATGTTGTGCCCCTGGCAGGAATCGAACCTACATCAACGGCTTAGAAGTCCGCTGTTCTATCCATTGAACTACAAGGGCATGATATAAATGGAATGCTCATAAAATATCAGTTTGTAGCCGTTTCGTCAAAGTTTTGTTCCTGAATAGTCTTAATTGTTTTGTCTATCTTTAATCTCTTTTGAGTTGTTTTATCTTCTATTTCTTCGGTAGGGACATCCAATAATTTTCCATTATTAAGATTTATATATAAATAAGAAGCGTATACAATACCCCCCACAAACAAAATAGCACCGAGAATTAAAATGATTCTCCAATCAGATAAAGGAGAAAGACCTGAGATGGAAACTCTTTGTTTTCTTTTCTTAAAGTATAGCTTTAAATTTATTTTACTCATATGAAATAGTTAAAGCGTTTATTGTAATTCTCATACTATATACCGATTCTTTTTCAGAACTTATTTTATATAATTTAAATTCTGAAAAAGAAAATTGTTTGTTCGTGTTATTTAATGAAATTAAGAAAGATTGTATTGCAGGATATGAACCTTCAGCAATAATAGAAAATTTTACCTTTTCAGTCTTCATATTTCCACCAATGATTTCTGGTGCACTTCGTTCAACTTTATCAACAGAAACCTTCAAGTTCATACTTTGACCTTCTGATTCAATAAAAGAAATGAAGTCTACTAATTTATCAGACTCCAGATAAATATTTTTAAAAATATTTTCTTGAGAAGCGATTTCTTCTGATTCTTTTTTAAGTTTTGTTGAAAAATCAATATTTCTATTTTTAGTTTCTTGTAGTCGATATTCTCTAACAATCTCTATTTTTGTATTTATCTGATTTCTTACAAAGACAAAGGAACATATTGCGATAACAAAAAATATCAACGAGAGAATGAAGATGTATACTGTTTTAGTTTTTAACATATATAAAATTTATATTAAATGAAATATCTTTTTGTTTTGCCAAAACTTCTATAGGGACATCGAAGTTCTCAAATATTTTTTCTTCTTTCATCTTATTCTGAAATAGAAGCATATTATCTCTGGTATCTGCCCTACCCCTCAATGTTATTGTACTATCAATAATCTCAATTGATTCAATCTGAATACCTTTGTTTGCTAGTTCAAATATTTTTGATGAAATTTTTAATTGATCTAGTTCAGTTTTTTCACTATATGCTTTTGAGAGGTAATATAAACTATCAATTTTTTTATTTAGTTCTTCTCTCTTTTTTATAGATTCTTCATTATTTGTTGTTTTTATGTTCTCAACATATGCTTTTTCATAAAGATAAAGAAGAAGGTAGGAAGAAGAAACGAGAGAAATATTTATAAAAATAATAATTCCTATGAGTAAAAAGAATACTGATGTAAAACGCAGAAAATACTCTTTTTTTAATTTTTTATTTATTTCTGGAGGTAAAATTCTTGTCATATTATTTTAGTTTAAATAAGGCCAAGCCTATACATGTAGCATATTTTAAAGAATCTTTTTTTGAGATAGAAGGAATATATTCTTGAATATCAAAACAATTTTTCCAAACTTGAGCGACTGAAACATTTACAGATAAGTTACTTTCAAAAAAGTTGATAAATTCAGGACTGTCAATATTAACCCCTGTTAAAATAATGTTTTCTATTTTTATAGGATTATCTGTTTTTTCTTTTGAGGTAAACCAATAAATAATTACCCTGTTAATTGTATCTTTAAGAGTTGCGGCGATATCAGGTGTAATACCCGACTGAATATCAGATGAATTTATTGTTAATGTTTGTGTATATTGCACCAAACCCTCTTGAACGACAGAAATACTCGTAGCGTATTCGTTGATATTCAATACAATATATGGATTTATATCTCCTTTTGATATAACACATCTAGTTATTGCATGTGTTTCAGGTTCAGAACCAACCATAAAAATTCCACAAGACTCTAATAATGAAGAGTATTTTTCTATAATAATTCGAGGAATTGCAGTCACTACAACAGGAATTAAAGCATCTGTGATGTGTGATTTTAATATTTTATAATCAAAATAAACTTCAGAAGATGTGAGTGGGATTTGTTGTTCCATATTGTTTGAAATGAATTGCTCGATCATTCCAATTGCCTCTTTTGGAATCATAATTTTAAAGACATAAGAAGTTTCTTCAGGAATAGAGAGTTGAGCAAATATAATTTTATGTTTCTTTTTCAACTGTAAAAGTGCTGTCTTCAATTGATCACATTCAGTATGAGTACCGTCTTCTTGAAAAAAAGAGCATGTTTCTGAAAAAGTCACCTCATCTACAAGTTCAGGGATAAGTCCTTGAGGAGATTTTTTAAGTTTAACAATCCGAACAAAGCTCGGAGAAATACTCAAGCCAAAAAGAGGTAACGATAGGAATTCAGGGGTTTGAAAAAAACTATTTCTCATTACACTCATTATATAAGAGAGTGATTTTAGAACAAAATAAAAACAAAGGATAAGTCTACGACACGTGCGTTCCTGATTCTACTTTTGAATCAACTGTAAGTAATGAAAAATTTTGTTCACTATCAATTGCAGCAAGAATCATTCCATTACTTTCAAGACCCATCATCATTCGAGGCTTGAGATTTGTTACAAAAGGAACTTTCATTCCAACTAACTGTTCTGGAGAAATAAATTTAGCGATACCTGAAAGAATTTGTCTTTCTTCTTCTTTAAACTTTACTTTTAATTTAAGAAGTTTTTCAGAGCCCTCTACTGGCTCAACATGAATAATTTCCCCTACTTGAATTTGTACTTTTTTAAAATCTTCGTATTCAATATATGTTTTTGTATTTTCTGTTTCTGACATGTCCTTATACTAACTATTCCATAGCTTTATGCAAATCTAAATAACTTTGAAGAATAATTGCTGCGGCAGAGGCATCAATTGCTTTGTTTTGCTGTCCCATAGTAGACAAGACTTGAGCAGAAGAAAAAAACTCATTATGGAACTCAACAGAAATATTCTTATTCTCAAGTTCATTTTTGAATTTATATACAGACTCCATGATAGGATTATCTTTCATATCTTTATCTTTTGATTCTCCTATAACAACTTGCGCTACTTGCTCAAATTTTATAATTTCCAATATTTCATCTAGTGCCTTTGGTGTATTTTCAACAGTTTTATATGGGAAAGCAACAGATGCAGTATCATCACTAATAGCAAGACCTATTCTTTTTGAACCGAAATCTATTCCAAGATGTTTGAGTGCCATAGAAACATTATAACAAAAAAACTGACAGCTCGTCAGTTTTTTGTTTTGCGGAGGAGGAGGGATTCGAACCCTCGATACCCTTTCGGATATTCCGGTTTTCAAGACCGGTGCATTCAACCACTCTGCCACCCCTCCAAGGATGGATACTTAATAAATTAAGTATTGTGATAATAGCAAAAAAGAATACATTTGCAAATAAAGGTTTTCTGTCTATAAACCATGTGGACAAAATACTCATTACGAATGATAATTGAAGTATGAATACACCTCGTCCAGAAAAAATTTCTTGGCACTCTCATGAACATATCCATAACGAAAAAACAACAGACTGGTTTTGGATTGTTGGTATTGTAGCTCTTGGTGGTGTTATTCTCTCTTTGTTTTTTAAGAACATTCTCTTTGCAATAATTATTATTCTTTTTACAATTATTTCTTTCTTAATGGCAAACAAACCTCCACGGTTGCTTGTATTTGAAATATCAAGAAAAGGAGTGCGGGCCGGAAACATACTTTATCCATATTCCATCTTAGATTCTTTTTGGATTGAAGACACGCCATATCAAGATAAAATTTTATTAAAAACAAAAAAACCCATGTCACCTCTTGTTGTACTTCCTTTTGATAGTACACAAACAAATCCTGAAATAATAAGAGATTTACTATTGGACTTTATTGATGAAGAAGAACTTGAAGAGCCTCTACATCAAATTATTATGGAAAGACTTGGGTTTTAATTTATAACCTCCTGTTCAATATCTCTTTTTCTTTCAAGTAATTCTTCTCTATCAGTTTCAAGCGAATCAATTAATTCCTGAAGTTGTTTAATTTCTTCTGTATGCAAATCTTTATATCTGGATTCTAATAATTCTTTTTTCAAAATAAGGTTTCCTTGTTGTGTAGCAATATCTGCCTCACCCCTCAACAGATCATCAAACTGATAAATTATAGGCATAATACGTGTTTCAAAAAAGAAATGTGCTTGATGTCGTGCATCTTTTTCAGAATCAAAATGTTTAGGATAGCTTTCAATTTTTTGTAAAATAGAGAGTGCAACCATCTCTGGCAATCTTCCTTTTTCAACATATTCATTAATACTTTCTTCTAAAACAGAAACATAAATCTTTTGTTCATTGGTTTGCTCGTGTTCTGCCCAAATACCTTCTTCAAATTTCATACTGTGTATATTTTAGAATAATATATTAATTGTAATACAAATCAGTGCCCTCGCCAGGAATCGAACCTGGATTGCAAGTTCCGCAAACTTACGTTCTATCCATTAAACTACGAGGACAGGTGAGGAACAAAATGTAAAAATTTATTTTTATATTTTTTCCGAATGTAGTCCTGACAGGCTCTACCTGCAAGGACTAGTGAGAATTATAATAAGAAACTAAAGAAGAAAAAACAAGTGAGTATTTGACATAAATCATTTATTGTTTTAATGTATTGAATGGGACAAACCACCCGCACACCACATGACAACAGCATCTACGGTAGACGAAGAATATCGTCGTCTCAACTATCGGCTTCGCCGACTCTACGAAACAGGTATCCTTGACCTTAGTGATTATGGTCACGGAATGACAACCATGACCCAATCCAAGGTCACCGACTTCCCTGAGGATGTGATTACTCAGAGACTCCTGGACGAAAAAACACCTCCGGAAACGGCCCAATTGTGTCTTTGGCACATCCTTTGGGAAATTTGTCACTACATGTCCAATGGAAATATGGTGGCAAATGGTGTGAGAACCGCGTTTCCCACACCAACACCTGAAAATCCAGAGCATCCAACCATCTATGGAGTTGGTGAAATCAAAGAAAATGGCAACATTGTCTTTGACATCGCCAAAAGCCCAAGTTCGTTTGTTGCTCAGGAAGCAAGGAAGCGTTTTGACGAACAGAGTTCTCAGTGGGACTTAAAGTTCAGACGCATCCTCATTTGGAGAGTCAGAACCGGTCGTCATTCAACTACCCTCCACTTCACACCCCTCCCTGAGGTGGTCTGAAGTGTCCACAGCCCCGTCCGACA
>CAZDRR010000020.1:5465-12779 GCA_964507955.1 uncultured Candidatus Saccharibacteria bacterium
TCCACTTCACACCCCTCCCTGAGGTGGTCTGAAGTGTCCACAGCCCCGTCCGACAACATGTTGGGACGGGGCTGAACTATTTATATTCAAACAATTCAAAAGGCGGACCCTTCGGGTCCGCCTTTTGAATTGTTATTTTGTTGAAGCTTTTTTGATAGCTTGAGCGAGTCGTGATTTTTTTCGAGATGCGTGATTTTTTGTAATAGTATTCATTTTTGCCGCTTTATCAAGAACCTTGTATGCAGTAGGAAGTGCTTTTTTTGCTTCTTCTACTTTACCTTCTTTGATAAGATCTCTAATATTTTTAACCTCTGTCTTAAGTACTCGTTTTCTTCGTAGATTGAAAACTGCTTTTCGATCAGATGCTCGTAATGCTTTTTTTGCTCCTTTTGTGATTGGCATAGTTCCAATAATGTACCAGTTTTATATAAAAAAGCAACCCCCACACAACATAGTCGTGCGAGGGTCACCACAAATCATTGAACACGCGACTGCTCAACAAGACCAAGACTCAAATTCGGATTCCACGAACCCAAACAAAAGTGCGCCTCGTAGATGCCTCGTGCCACAGAAAAATACGAGTCGCCCAAATGAGAAAGAGAAGCACTGATGGCAGCAACCTTCATCGGGTTCGGTACCATCAAAACTTTTCCCTTACGAGTTTCTCTTGTCTTGAAAGGAGACACAGCAGAAACCGTCCAAGCACTTTGGATGAAATCCCAAACAAGACGAATTGATGGAAAAGCGGGTTCCGTCGGCAAAAGCTTCTCCTCACCCGATGGAAAATGAGTCATCAAATGTTGAGAAACAAGCAAATCTCGCAAATCATCACTCAAAATACCCTGAAAGGATTCCTTTGAGGCTTGTATGTTGAGACTTTCTTCAAAAGGCAGGTTGATTCGCCCCATCAAAAATCTCAACAAGTACATCGCAAGAGGCACTTTGCAAGGCATCGACTTTCTTAAGTCATGCTTTTCTGGATTGGGTGCAAATCCAATCCGTTCGCCAAAAGGACGAAAATAGAGCCGGTGTTTATCTTGCACCTGACCTGTAATTTGGTCAGTATGTCTTTCGAGAAGCCAGGCAACTACCAGCAGGTGTTGAATGAGTTCATTGAGAAGGGGTTTGGGTGTTGGATCGGTGGTTTTCATTTTGGTTGTAGCGGTGTAGTTTGGAAAGAAATTCCCACATAATCTAACATAATTTATTTCAAAGAAAAGTCTGATACTATATAGACATGATAGCTAAAATTAAAGGAATAATAGACGAAATAGTCATTGACGGCATCTTACTTGATGTCCAAGGTATTGTTTATAAAGCACACGCAACGCAATACACATGTTCAACACTCAAGCAAGGACAAAATATAACCCTACTTACACACCTCGATATAAAAGAAAATTCTCATACATTATATGGATTCTTATATCCAGATGAAAAAGAAATTTTTGAACTCTTACTACAAGTAAATGGTATTGGTCCAAAGTCAGCTCTTTCAATCCTCAATTCATCAAACCCTAAAACCATTCTCGAAGGAATCGGGTCTCATGACGCTGAATACTTTAGAAAAATAACAGGAGTAGGGTTAAAAAGTGCAGAAAAAATAATTGTTGCACTTAAAGATAAAGTTGAACATATACAAACTGATTCAAATACAGATAAACAAGATGCGATAGAAGCACTTGTTGCACTCGGATATTCCAAAAAGGATGCTCGAGACGCAATTGTCGGACTGTCACAAGAATTAAGTTCAAATGAAATTATTAAAGAAGCATTAAAAATTTTAGCAAAATAATATGGATAAAATACTACGAACATTAGAAAAGATTATTCCAAAAAAAATATATAAATTAGCACAGCCAATATACCACTATACGCTAACACTTGCTGGAGCCATTATATACAGATTCCCTGCTCGTAAAATAAAAATAATTGGAGTGACAGGAACAAAAGGTAAATCATCAACCGTTGAAATACTAAATTCTATTTTTGAAACAGCGGGATACAAAACTGCAGTATCAGGGACAATACGTTTTAAAATTGGAGATCAAGAACGTCCAAACAAGTATAAAATGTCCATGCCAGGAAGGTTTTTTATGCAAAAGTTTATATATGATGCAGTACAAGCAAAATGTAATATTGCAATTATAGAAATGACGTCTGAAGGTTCTAAACAATTTAGACATAAATTTATTTATACTGATGTTTTTATTTTTACAAACCTTTCACCGGAACATATTGAATCTCATGGTTCATTTAAAAATTATAAAGAAGCAAAAGTTAGAATGGTTAAAAACTTAAAAAGGAAAAAAGGCTTACTTATTGTAAATGGAGACTCAGAACATTCACGAGCATTTATAGACAAACATACAAATGGAAAACACATTGCTTTTTCTTTCAATAAAGATGTACAAGTAGAACAAACTTCACCTATTAAGTTCTCATATAAAAACTTAAAGTTCTCATCCCCTCTTGTTGGAGAATTTAATATTAAAAATATTTTAGCTGCATACGAAGCTGCAAAATATTTTAATGTTCCTGACGAAAAAATCATTGAAGGAGTTGCAAGATTATCAGAAGTAAAAGGCCGTGCTCAATTTGTCCCAAACAACAGGAACATAGAAATTGTTGTTGACTATGCACACACACCAGATTCACTTGAAGCAATTTATAAAGCGTTTGAAGGTAAAAAAATAATTGGTGTTCTCGGAAATACAGGAGGAGGAAGAGATACATGGAAGAGGCCTCGAATGGCAGAGATTGCAAATCAATACTGCAATTTTGTCTTTCTGACAGACGAAGATCCATACGATGAAGATCCACTTAAAATAGTAAGCGAAATGAAGAATTCAATAGATCAAAACAAACTAGAAATAGACATGGATAGAAAATCAGCAATCAAAAAAGCTATTTTGAGAGCACAACCTGGTGATGTTGTTCTTATCACAGGAAAAGGAACGGACCCTTATATTATGAGGGCAAGAGGCATAAAGGAACCGTGGAGTGATTTTGAAAAAGTTAGAGAAATCTTGGAAGAATTAAACTAGTTTAAAAAAATAAAAAACTGCTCTAAAAGTCGCGACTCATTTTAAAACAACTTTTAGAGCAGTTTTTTTATTTAACTAATTTACTACATTCTCCAAAATATCCACTAATAGGACAGTCTCGCAGAGTCTTTCCTTTTGGAGGGTACTTTCCCTCGAGAGCTCTATTAAATTGCCAAATTAGATTAGATTGAGAAGTTTTATTTTTAAGAGTTTGCACCTCTTGTACCTCTTTTTGTTTTGGTGATTCATTTAAAAAATTTTTGACTCCTACATATGTTGCATATGCAAAATAATCTAATGCAGTATTTCTTAGTGTAGATTTAAAAAATGTAGGCTCATAGATGTATCCATATTCAATTAAAATTGAACCAGCTTCAAGACTTTCGTTTGCACCCACAGCAATAAGCTCATGATCTTCTATTACACCTTCCTTTTCTTCCTCCAAATTACTTACTGGTCTAATCTTTTTTAATTCTTCAAAAACATTGTCTGCCAACTTTCGACTTACTTCATAATTTGAAAATAATTTACCCGGAGTATAAATTGAAAAACCCTCATACTTTCCAGAATGGTTTCGTTTACGACCTGCATGATCATTAAAATGTATATGAATAACAAGATCAAATTTTTGATTATTCACCCAACGATTAATTCCATACAACCTGTATACAACCTCATCTGGTGCAGTGTTATGAAAATTTTTTTCCACTTGTTTAAAGTTATCTTCTTCAACTTTTTTAGAAAAGTTTTTTTTCATATCATTAATAAACTTTTCAATCTTATCTTCTTCTCTTCTAAAATATTTTTCAAAGATTGGATTGTACCCCGATTCATCACTTGCAAGAACAGGGTTGATTCCCTCCTCTTGTGCGAGATATTCATATAAATATTCTGCAACGATTCTGTTAAGTTCAACTTCTTTTGTTCCTCTAAATTCTGCACCCCAATGTTCATCGTCATGACCTGGAACAATTAATATGTTTACCAGACGGTTTAATCCTTTCGATTGTTCGGGGTTAAAATAATTCTGACGTTTTTCAAGAATAGTATCCAAAGTAGCAAACTGCCTACCAGCTGCTTCAAGATCTGTTTCATGAATTTCAATTGTTGGAGTAAATACCGCAAAAATAAAAAGGGTTAAAAAAAGATATACTATTTGCTTTGCATTTTGTTTCACAAAAATATAATATCACACTATCATGCCTGAACTACCCGAAGTCCACACAACAGCCTCTATGTTACACAAAAAAATTTGTGGCAAACAAATTGATAATGTGTGGAGTAACTACAGTAGTAAATATTATGTAGGAAAAGAAAATATTAAGGATGTTTCTTATTTTAAAAAATTTAAGAAACAAATTATTAAAGAAAGAGTAACCAAAGTAGTTCGCCGAGCAAAATATATTTTGTTCTATTTATCATCAGGAAAAATTATTCTTACACACATGAAGATGACCGGACATTTTTTGTACGGATCATATTCATACAACAAAAATGAAAATATCTGGAAAGCAAGCGAACCAGGTCCACTCCAAGATACTTTCAATCAATTTATTCATTTTGTTTTATCTTTTTCAGACGGAACACAACTCGTGCTTTCAGACATGAGAAAATTTGCAACCATTACTCTTGTATCAAACGAAGTTTTTCTCAAAGATAAGATAAGTTTATTTGGAGTAGAACCACTTGAAAAAAGATTTGATTGGAAAGTATACAAAAATTGTTTATCAAAATATCCAAAACAAAAAATTAAATCTGCTCTCATGAACCCTTCTCTTGTGGCAGGTATTGGAAATATTTATTCTGACGAAATACTCTGGTCAAGTAAAATTAAACCAACCCGCTTAGTTCAAGACATTACTGATGCGGAATATAAAATTCTCACAAAACACACTAAAGAACTTCTTTCAAAAGGAATTGATTTTGGAGGTGATTCAATGTCAGATTATCGTAATCCAGATGGACTGCCTGGAAGGTTTCAATTGCATCACAATGCCTATCGACGAACTGGTAAAAAATGTAATAGAAAAAAATGCAATGGTTCTATTAAACGAACTATTCTTGGAGGAAGAAGTGCTCACTTTTGTCCTATTTGCCAAAGATAGTTCGTCATAAAAAACCTGTGGATGAAACTTTATTTTTTCTTTAACTTTTCTTTATAAATATTTTAGATCTTTATGATACCTATTTAACGATCTAACATTCTAAACATCATAATTCCAAAAGTAACAGAAACATTTAAAGATTCTTTTTCTCCCATCATTTCTATTTCGGCGACTTGATCTGCGATTTCTAAGACATCTTTTGAAACACCTTCAACTTCATTTCCAAACACAAAACATGTTTTATTTTTTGGAATAACAGTTTTGTAATCTATAGAGTTTTTTGCCTGTTCAACACACACAACTGTGTAACCTTCCTGTTTAAGCTGTTCAACACACAAAAGTGAGGAAGAGTAATACTCCCATGAAACAGACTTTTCTGCTCCGAGCGCAGCCTTATGTAAATCATTTCGTTCTCTACCAAACCTATCAATAGGAGTCGGAGTAATTCCACATAAAAAAATTTTATTTACCCCAAGCGCATCAGAAGTTCGAAATATTGCACCAACATTATGAACACTTCGTACATTATCAAGGACAACAACAACTTCTTTATTAGAATTTTCTTTTTTCATTATTTTGGATACTAACCTAATTTTAAAAAACTTTCTAGACCTAAGCAGGAAGCCGGTTGTAGTGAAACTTGAAATAATATCTTAATCGTGATAAAAATATGTTTACATGCGCCAGTAGCTCAGGTGGTAGAGCACCTGCCTTTTAAGCAGAGGGTCGAAGGTTCGAGTCCTTCCTGGCGCACATAAAATAAAATCACCACACTTGTGGTGATTTTATTTTTAGATTTCAAGCACCCACCTCTCTAACAACACTTCAAGTTCTCCCTCTCCTCTTCTCGAGTCTCCAAGTAATTTTGTAAGTTGCCAAAATTTTTCTTCGAGCTCATTTTCTGAAAATTTTGTGAGTGCTTTTTTTGAATTTGAATATACGAATGGTTTGAGTCCTGTCTCACTTACAGACTTTGCTTTCGATACGATCACTGCATTCTTCATCGCCCAAAAAAGTGTTCCGTGAATTTCTTCTACTGCAAAAATATTTTTAAGTTTTTGAAATTCAATCCAAAGGTTCTTTTTATCTCGAGCAAGAAGATAGTTTGTAATAGCAAAAATATTTTCTTCTCTCTCTGCTTTCTTTTTTTCTTCATACTCCCAAACCTTCTCTGCATGCTTTTTTATTTTTGTTAATTCCTTTTTATTGAGATCTCCTTCAGTAAGAATAAAAATATTCTCTGAAGTTTGCATATCTTTCAAAAAATCAAAAAGTATATTTTGAGTCTCTTCTTCATCACAAACATTCTTGATATGAACAATATATTTTTGTGAAAACAATCCTTGTCCACCACACATTTCAACCAAGATATTTTGAGAAAGATTTTCTGCATCAATTTTAAACACAAGTGCTTCTGATTTTTCTGAAACTTTTTTTTCTATAATTTTTAAAGCACTCCGTAAGGCTTTGTTTTTATCTGTTCCGTAAAAAAGATATATCATATATTATTTCAATTTTCCCCACGATACACCAACTTCACAATCAGTCAAAATTGGCACGCCTTTTGTATCTTGATCATCCATAATTTTTTCCATAATCTTTGGAAGATTTTCCTGTGCAAATTTTACATATTCATCCTCTACTTCAAAAATAATTTCATCATGCACCTGAAGCACAAGTTTGATTTTGTCTTTCATTTTTTCTCTACTCAAAAACTCATCAATTTTAATCATTGCAAGTTTTACAATATCAGCCTCTGTTCCCTGAATCGGAGCATTGATTGCCATTCGTTCAGCAGCAGCGCGAATAAAAGGAAGTTTTGATTGTATCCCATCAAAGAATCTCTTTCTTCCATACATAGTCTTTGTGAATCCTGTTCGTTTAGCAAATTCTTTTGTATCCTCTAGATATTGTGCAAGTCCTGAAAACTTTTCAAAATATGTATTATAAAATTCTTGTGCTTCTTTTCGATCTACTTTTAAATTCTTTTGTAAAGCAGATACGCCCATACCGTACAGAATTCCAAAGTTGATTACCTTTGCTTTGTTTCGTTGTTCTTTAGTAATTTGATCTTGTGGAATTCCAAACATATATGATGCAACTCCTGCATGAACATCTTCTCCATTCTTAAAGATTTCAATGAGTTTTTCATCTCCTGACAT
>CAZDRR010000021.1:0-12714 GCA_964507955.1 uncultured Candidatus Saccharibacteria bacterium
TCAAGTGCACTTCGGAGCAAATCAAAATCATCCTGACTCTCCGGAAATATACTTGCCCATACAACAGGTCGCGGTTCTTCATATCCAGGAAGTTCTTCGATTGGATTTGAATCATACACAACAGTATCTCCAACCTTTGCAACTCCTGGTCTCTTAATTCCCGTTACAATGTATCCAATCTCACCAGCAGTAAGCTTATCTACTTTTTCTTGATTAGGTTTAAAGATTCCAATCTCATTTGTAATAAAAGATTCACCTGCAATTTTAAACCTAAGTTTGCTCCCAGGCGTTACTTCTCCATCAAAGATTCTTGTGTACACGATAACTCCTTGATGGTTTGAATATTGAAAATCGAACACAAGTGCTCGTAAATCCTTTGGAGATTCATGTTCTTTTGAAGGTGCTGGCACTCTGTCAATAATAGTTTGAAGAAGTCCATCTACTCCAAATCCAGTCTTACCTGATGTTTCAACCACATCATCAAGATCACAATTAAGAAGTTCGCAAATCTCCATTTTTATATCATCTACACGTGCATGAGGAGCATCTACTTTAGACAATACAGGAATAATTACAAGCCCCATTTTTCGCGCCATTTCGAGAGTTGTAAGAGTTTGAGCTTGGACTCCCTGAGTCGCATCCACAAGCAAAATAGAGCCTTCTACAGCATTCAATGCCCGAGATACTTCATATGAAAAGTCTATATGTCCAGGAGTATCAATAAGGTTCAATACATAGTCCTCACCCTTGTAGGTATAATGCATTCGAGCAGGAGTCATCTTGATAGTAATACCCTTCTCTCGTTCAAGTTCCATACTATCAAGAACCTGATCTTGCATCTTTCGCTTCTCCACCGTTTGAGTAATTTCAAGCATACGATCGGCAAGGGTCGATTTTCCGTGATCAATATGTGCAATAATGCTAAAATTTCTTATATTATTTAGATTCATATGTTGTTCCCCTATCCTAATTGAAAAAACCTTATTTTACAACTCTTCTTTTATTTCAGGTACAGCAACAGGCTGAATTCTTAATTTTTTTGACATGACAGACAACACAGTAAGAATTTCTTTATTTCCAATAATAACCATAAAAGAAAATAAACAGAAAAGACCTATTATTCCAGAGATAATACCTTGCGATGCAATTCCAATAAAAGTATTAAGATCAAATATTCCACTCAATAATTGCAAAGAGATATAACTCATGAGAGCAAACACTCCCGCACCAGCAAAGCTTTGAGAAAGACTTAGAAAGAATTGTTTTGAAAATATTTTTGAAAAATTTCCAATACCAAACAACAGTATAAAAAATAATACCCACTGACCTATTGTAAATGCAATCGGTAGAATAAGTACAAGACTAGACTGGACAACATCTACTCTGAACAATGTTTCAAAATAGAATATTAGATCACTTGATAATAAATTTGGAATAAAGAGAATAGACATAACAAGTAAAGTTATTACAAATGAAATCATAGTTGCAACAAAAGGAAACATTGTCTTTCCCATCGAATAAAATGCTCTTACTAATACAGAAGAGGCACTTTGTGCAACTAAAGAAATTGTAAATAAAGCAAGCGCAGCAGCAACAAGTATCGTTTCATTCCAATCAAAATTTCCTGAACCAAGAATTACTCTTACAATTTGTGCCCGAAGAACAATAAAACACGCAACTATAGGCAAAGACCAAAAAAATACATGTCGTATTGTTCTTGATAATAGTTCATAGAATTCTTCATGTCTTTTTTCTTGAAAAAATAGAGTAAGACTTGGAAATGCAGCCAAAGAATAACTAACTCCGATAATCGAAAGTGGTACAGATTGAAGATTATAGGCGAGGTTAAATATCGCTATTGAACCAGTGGCGAGAATACCTGCAAAAAAAGTAATACAAACAAGAAGAACTTGATTAGACATCATAGCAAATGTTCTTGGAATAGAATGACCTATTAATTTTTTAATATCATTAAAATAAATTTTTGATATTCTTGGTAAATAAAACGAAGTTGTAAACGGAATCAAAATTCCAATATGTAACAAAGCTCCAAAAATAACTCCTAAAATAAGACCTGTCATCCCATATACAGGATACAGAATAACAATACCTAGAATAATTCCAATGTTATAAAGCACAGGACTCATAGAATATAAGACAAACTTTTTTTGTGCTTGAACAAAACTCCCAAAAAAACCAGACAAAGACAATACAATTGGTTGTAATAGTAAAATTCTAGTCATAATAATTATTTCAGATTGATTTTTTGAATATATTTCAGGGATAACAGTTTGCAAGAAATACGGAGTTATATACCAGAGAACCAAAAAAGATATTCCAGAAATAATCAGAATAAAAGTAAAGATTGAATCAAAATATCTTTTAAGTTCTTCTTTATTGTCTTGCCTTTGAATTATATGAGGAATCAAAATTGAAACAGAACAAAATCCGGCCAAAATAACAAACAGAATATCAGGTAATCTAAAAGCGGCGTAATACATATCAAGCTCAATACCAGCACCAAATGTACCTGCAAGTAATCTATCTCTCAATAATGCAAAAATTTGTGAAAGAATAGCAAACAAGCCTAATATATAGGCAGCTTGATGCAAACCTTTGATTTGAGATTGTAATAGAGTTTTTATTTTTTCAACCATTATTCGTTTTCAGTTTTTACACTGTTTTCATCTTTTAATGGAAGTTCTTCTCTGTTTTCCGGTGTTTGATTTGTTGAAGATTCTATTCCATTAAATAGATCTTGTCCTGTTTTGAGGTTATTAAGAATTTGTTTTATCTCCTGATTATCAGGTGCAATTTTTGCCAATTCTTCAAATACCCTTATAGCATCGGAGGTTCTATTATTTTTATAATAACTTAAACCTAAGAAATATTTAGCATTTGAAAAATTAGGAGATAGAGCAATAGTATCTTCAAATACTAACATTGCATCATTATATTTTTGCTTATTGTAATACAAAAGACCTAATTGGAATCTTAAATTAGGATTAAATTTATCTACAACAATTCCTGTTTGAATACTGTTTATAGCTTCATCAACTTGACCTCTTTCAACTTGAATTTGTGAAAGTAAAAATACTGCATCAATATAATTAGGCTTAAGTTCTATAGCTTTTTTGATTTGTTCTACTGCTTGATCATATTCTTTTGCCAAAGTATATACTCGAGCCTTTTCTAAATAAAGTGTTGGATTAGAAGGAGTTAAATCCTCTGTTGAATCAAGTAATTTAATTGCCTCATCTTTTGCATCGTTTACACCAAGCGGTACAAGATTTTTGTAGACTTTTTCTAAATTCATTCTATTTGCATACGAATAATTATCATACACTATTGCAGTTTGTGCATAGCCAATAGTTGCTTGAAGTGCTTCTCTAAATTGAGAAATTGCTTGATCTTGTGTTAATTCTTTGTTTTCTAATATTTTTGAAATAACAACAAGTCCTGCATCAGTAAGAGTTCTCGAATATACATCCGATGAAAATATAAAGTCACTTTTTTGAACTTCAGTAATTAATGTACTAATATCCCCCGTCTTTGCATATGATATTTTTGCTCTATCCAAGATAACACTGGATGAATATTGAATTGTCTGGATATAAAGAATATAAATAAAAGCAATAAGAAGAACGATTAATCCTAATATATAGAGAAAAGATATTTTTGGATTTTTATTTATTACAATTTCTTTATATGAGAAAATTTTATTTTCCTCAAGATTAGAGATAAGAAGTCCTAAGAATGTAAACAATAATATAGTTATCACAAAAGAAGGCGTATACACTATATATGTAGTTAAAAAGAATAAGTATCCAAATGCTGAATACAGATAGATAAACGAATTCCCTTTAGTTTCTGAATGTTTAAATATAAGTTTTAGAGATAAAAATACCGAAATTAAGATAAAAAATATCCATGAGAGAATACCTATTATTCCCTGATTTACAAATATTGTTAGTAAGGTTGAAAATCCATATTTGAAATCAACATCCCAATACTGAGACACATTTGTATTCACAGGACGATACAAAAGCCAAGCAGTATCAAATCGATCAACACCTACACCTACCAATGTATTTTTAATAGAACTAAAATTTAAAGTATGTTGTGCAACTTCTATTGTTGATGAAATTGAAGGTCTAACCTCAAGTGCTTGAAGATTTAAAGTAGAATTGATAAATACACCCGTTTTACCTCCAATGAGAATAAATATAAATGCAACAGCAAACAAAATAAGAGCTTCATAAGAAACTTTCTTTTTTGTTTTAATATAATGTTGTCCTAAAACAATGCATATAACATAAAATAGAGAGAAACATATAGCCATTAAAAATACTAATAGAGAATTAACCAAAATAATTGAGATAATACCCGAAACTAATCCTATAAGTCCTAATACTCTGTATAGTTTTACTTCTCTTAAAAATTGCAGTACTAGTATAGAGGTAAATGATACAAACAAACTGTATAATCCAAAATCATACCAACTTCCAACTGTGTTTGTTGTGTTTGAGAAAAAGAAATTGAGAGATGGAAGAAAAGGCATCAGAATAAATAAAAGATGAAATACAACAACAACTATGCCTGAAATATAAATTGTAAGAAATAACTTAGTCTTCTTTGTTAGATCATTAAAATAAGAATATACAATATAAGAGAGTGTAATTAGAGATATAAGACCGATCAAAGAATTGTGAGACAATTGTCTTCCAAAAAGCGATACAACAACACTATTAGAAAATATAACAGAAACTATTGAAGATAAGAGAATAGATGCAATAGAAATAAAAAGTAGGTTTCTTGAAAAGAAAAAAGAGTCTTGTCTGATTTTTTGCATTACGAGAGCCAGAAATAAAACTATTGTCACAAGAAAGACTACAAAAAGCTTAAAAGAATCTCCATTAAAAAAATTGGTTGGCGCAAAAAACAACGGCACAAGTGCGATTACTGTGAGTAATATATTTTGAGAAATTATTTTTAACTTTAAAGCATCAATCATAAATAAATGAATTACATATCTAATATGCTAATAGTATAGCAAAATTTAAATGAAAAACCCACGGAGTTTTCCGAGGGTTTTTCATTTAAATTTTGCTCATAAGCCGAATTCTGTAACCAAGAATGGTTGATGATTATTTATCTAGGATCATAATTACTCATGACCTCAAGCGACTCTCTCTGTTATACAGAGCACGGTCTTGCATAGATGTAAGGATTTAGCCGTTTCACCCGTATATTCCTATACGATTATTCCCTAAGGAATTCCTAATCTTTTCAAATTATGGACGTCTCTGCTCGCACCTCTATCTTTTTACAAAGATGATGGGAATTACCCACTACATGCTCCATAAGAATACTCTCATGGCTATGTTCGGACTTTCCTCTATACTCATAAAGTATAGCAATCATCGAGCCCTACTATTATACAATATAAATTAATATAATTCAATAGTGTCTCCTAATTTAAGTGCTTTGTCTTTAACAAAACCAGCAGGAACTTCAAGAATATATTGACTACTTTCTTCTGGACCAAATAATTTAGGGTACGTATCCGGAGAAACACTCTCTTCAAAATGTATAATTTCACCATACTCATTAAACCAAATAATATCTATTGAGAAATTCATATCTTTCATCCAAAATTTATTGATTTGCTTTTGTTCAAAGATAAACAACATTCCATTATTTTCAGGTAATTGTTTTCTTTTTGAAAGTCCCCTCTCTCTATCTTTTGGCGTTTCAGCAACATCAACGATTAATGCAGTTTCTCCAACTACAACACTTCTCTTATTTGAAAACATTTTTTCGTCAACAAAAGCTCTTATATTGTTATATGCAGGTACAGTATATAAAGTAAAAGCAAGATAACAAATAATTGATAAAACTACTTTGAGAATTATTTTTATAAGATAAAGATTATCTTTGCTTGCGTTCATATGAAACATAAAGAAGTACTAAGAATACAGCACATGAAATTACAGGCACCGTTACAAAACCAAAATAAACAAAAGAAGGTACTGAACAATCGATAAATGAATTTGGATTACAAAATACAGTGTCTCTACTAAACAAGCCTGACTGCAAGAGAGTATGATATAGAGCAAAACAAAATCCAATCAAAGAAAGCCAGAAAACATACGCTTTTGCTTTCACATCATTTTTTAATAAAGCAATCAAACTTATAACTGGGATTGTGAATAGAAAAATTCTTTGATACCAACATAACTCACAAGCAGCTAGTTTAAAGTACAAAGAAAGTAACAGACTTCCAACAGTACCCATCAATGAAATAAGAAATAAAAATTCAAGTCTATATTTAGGCACAATATCCTTCATAGGATATTTTATATTAAATACATCTAGTATTGTAAGAATTATTACTTTTAAAATAATCAAAATAGCACCCAGGGAAATAACTTTTAAAATAATATCGTTCATACTTAAGTTTATGGTGTAGTTAATAATGCTTGTACAAGACCAACTTTAATATACTTCTGCCAAACTAACAAATCGTGCTCACGACCAATGATTGCTCTATATCCTCTCACTAAAGTATTTGTAAGTGTACTCTCTTCTGATACAACTACCCAGGTATGATTTTCAACCTTACTCAAGTCAAATACCCATATTCCTTTAAGTCCATATGAACTTTCAGTTAATTCTAAAATTAACTTCTGATTCTCTATTCTTTGATTCATTCTATATATTCTGTATCCTCCTGTTTTAAGATTTTCTCTCCACGCAACAAGTTTTCCAAACTCTTCAATAATTTCAACGGACTGAACATCTCCTTTTCGTTTTGGTATCTCATTTACATCAACAAGCTGACGCCATGTCATATCTAAAGTATATGGTGCTTCAAACGAAATTGAATTCTTGTACTCTTTAGGAGAATTATATCCGAATAAAAATACAATACCGAAACCAACAAGAAGTATTGATATTATTAAAGAAAGAATTCTTAACATTATTTAATTATAAAGTAAGTTTTGTTTTATTCAACTTTAACAAAATGCATTTTGCCTTTTTGAATAATGTCGCCAGATTTTACTTCTGTTTTTGCATCTCGTGTGACTTCTCCATTTATTTTTACTCCACCTTGTTCAATCGATCGACGAGCCTCTGACTTTGAAGATGTTACTCCACTATCAACAAGAACTGACACCAAATCATTTTGAATCATTTTAAATACAGGTATCTGATCTGGAATTTCTTTTTTAGAAAAAGTTGAAATCCAATAATCTTGCGCTTGTTGTGCAAGTTTTTCATTGTGATACATTTTTGTAATTTCAAACGCAAGCTTAAGTTTAATATCTCTTGGATTAATACCATCTTGTAATTGATTTTCATATTTTTTTATCTCTTCAAGTGGAATACGCGTAGCGAGTATAAAATATGTAATAATGAATTCATCTTTTACTGACATAATTTTTCCAAACATATCATTTGGAACATCAAAAAGATTCACAGTATTTCCATAACTTGAACTCATCTTTCTTCCATCAAGCCCCTCAATAATTGGGTTAGTCATTACATTTTGTGGTTCTTGTCCATATAATTTTTGTAATTGTCGTCCTGCAAGAATATTGAACTTTTGATCTGTCCCTCCTATTTCTACATCCGATTTTATTTTTACTGAATCAAATCCTTGCATTAATGGATATAAAAGTTCTCTAAGTGAAATTCTTTTTCCTTGATCTAATCTTTTTGCAATATTTTCTCGTGTTATAAACTCATGCAAAGAAAAAGCATCTGCCTGTGTTCCAATTTCTGCATAAGTAAGTTTTTTAAGCCAAGCGCTATTATAATGAATCTCAGTCTTTTTTATATCTATAATCTTTGAAGCCTGAGCAATGTATGATTTTAGATTTTTTTTCACAACATCAGCTGTAAGCATTGGTCGTTCACTGTCTTTATCAGAAGTATCACCAATTACTCCAGTAAAATCTCCAATGATAAATACGATTTTATGACCCAAATCTTGAAAGTCTTTAAGTTTAAGAAGAGGAACTGAACGACCAAGATGAATATTTGGGCTTGTAGGATCTATTCCTAATTTGATTCGTAGTTGTTTCCCACTCTGTAATTTTTTTTCCAAATCCTCCTGACTAATAACCTCAGCAACTCCTCTTGTAAGAAGTTCGGCTATTTTTTCTGGATTTGTATCTATTTTTGGCATATATATCAATATATTAACAGATTTTTTTGGTTTGTCTTTATTAACCTATCTACTTTTTCTCAAATAAAATTGATTGTTTTTCATTATCATTAGTTAAATAAAGAGAGTAATAATATGACCTTCCCTCACCTTCATCACCACGCGCTAAACTAAGTTTTCCATCACTTAACATTTTTAGAAAAACTTGTTCTTTTGAATTTTCACAATACATAAGTGTAGACATAAGTGAACCAAACTCAATTGTTTCGCCGTCAACTGAATATGTTCCGCTAAAATTATTACAGTCCGTTGTTCCACTAATTTTTCCATCTGAAGAAAATGTAATAGTGAATTTATTAGGATCATCTGGAGAAATAACGGAGTCCGGATTTTTAAAATCTGATCCTATTCGAGTTTGACTCCAAACCCAAGAATGTGAAGTCAATTCCTTTAAAAGAAATTCCTTAGATGTCCAATCATATAGGCTACCTATAAAAATTGCTTTATCATCTTTATAAATAGTAAGTTCAGGAGCCTTCTCCCAAAGTACTAATCCCTTCTCAATATTTTCGTATCGTGCACCAGATGCAGACATTGCGATTACAAATCGAACATTTTGATATTCACTATTTGAAAGAGTGAGAGTGGCAGTATTGTCACTATAATATGTTACATCGGCTGTTTCTCCATCTGTAGAAAAATAGGTAGTAGAAGTTGATGTGACTTGCTCATTTTTTTGTTCTACAATCTCTTTTTTAACCTCCATCCTTACACCATATAATATAAACCCTCCAATAATTATAGTTAATAAAGCAATAAAAAATATTTTTATTTTGTTCATATCACTATAATATCATGATACTATTAATTGAGTATTATTAAATAAAAAATAATTTATGAAAAAATATACAGTAACATTTTGGATTACATCGATAATTATATTTCTATTTGAAGGTGTTATGCCTGCACTTACATCAAATAGTGAAATGGCAAAAGAAGGAATTACAAGTCTTGGGTATCCACTTTATTTCGTGACCCTACTTACTGTATTTAAAGTACTTGGATCAATCGTACTTATTGTTCCAAAATTCCCTAAAAATATAAAAGAATGGGCATATGCCGGATTTGGGATAGATTTTATTGCTGCTTTTGTAAGTCTCTGGGTTGTTACAGGATTTGGTGCAACACTTCTGTTCCCCATAGTATTTTTTGTAATACTTAGTCTTTCTTACTGGAGTTGGAAGAAGATAAGTAATTAAACAAAAAGCGCGCCCTTCGGGCGCGCTTTTTGTTTATATATTTAAAATATTCTTAGGTAAAAGATTTATATTTTTTATTTCTGAAAGAGGCATCCACTCAAATTCAATATGGGTCTCTTTTGACTCTACTATAAAATCGTTTGGAATAGATATCTCAAAAATAAAATTTATTTCTTGTCTTTTTTTATCTCCTTCTCCATAAGTATTTTCAAAATAATTTTTAAAAAATATTTGTTTTATATATTCTTTCTGCAACCCTAATTCTTCATCCATTTCTTTATAAATTGTTTCTTCAAGTGTATCTCCAAACTCAACATGTCCTCCAGGAAGAAAATAATGTCCGTATTCTTTACTTTTACATAATAAAATAAAATCTCCTCTTCTAATAATTAATCGAATGATATTTTCAATAGTTTTCATATGCGGAAACGGAGGGATTCGAACCCTCGAAGGTTATAACACCTTACTCGCTTTCCAAGCGAGCGCACTCGACCACTATGCGACGTTTCCAAACACAAGCAAGAGTATTTTACTCTACTTTTGTAAATCTTTGAACTTGTGTTCCATCTTCAAGAGTCTTCATATCAGAAAACATATTTGCTGGTCGTACCCATATTTGTCCTTCGTCATATAATGCTTTGTAAACAACTAAATCTTCAAGTGTCTCAGAATGTTTTGCTAGTGCAACTATTTCATATTCATTTCCCTTAAAGTGTTTATAGTGTTCTCCTATTTGTGGTGTATTCATTTTATTATTTTTTATTTAATAATGCTTTTACCCTCTCTTGCACAGGTGGATGTGTGAGAAATAATTTATGAAAGAAAGAAATCTTTTCATTACCCTGTTCATCCTCCCGCTCTTTATACGGGTCTGAGATAAACAAGTGAGCAGTTGCATGATTTGCCTTTGTAAGAGGTGTTGCATTCTTTGAAATTTTTTCAAGAGCAGATGCAAGTCCTTCGGGATATCGTGTAAGAAGTGCACCTGTAGCATCAGCGAGAAATTCTCTTTTTCTTGAAACTGCAAGTTGAATAAGTGTTGCAACTATCGGAGAAAGTATCAGTAATACAATTCCAATTAAAACCATTATTCCTCCGGCTTTATTATCTCTATCAGAATTGCTTCCAAAAAATGTACTTCGAACAAATATATCAGAGAGTAAAGTAACAAAACCAACAAGCACAACAATTACCGACTGTAATAATATGTCTTTATTTTTTACATGCGCTAGCTCATGAGCAATTACTCCTTCAAGCTCTGTTTTATTAAGAATTTGAAGAATTCCTGTTGTGAACGCAACCGTTGCATGTTTTTCATTTCTTCCTGTCGCAAAGGCATTTGGAGAAGGATCTTCAATTACATATACCTTTGGCATTGGAAGACCTGCTGTAATTGCAAGATTTTCTACAGAAGTATATAAGTCATAATATTCTTCTTTTGAAGCTTCTTTTGCACCAGATATCGAGAGTACTATTTTGTCAGAAAACCAATAACTCAGAAAGTTCATAAATAGACTAAAACCAAATGCAACATAGAGAATTTGTTGTGATTGATAGTACAAACTTAAAAACCATCCAAGAAAAACAATCAAGACAAGAAACAGAGTCATAAGAACCCATGTCTTAAATACGTTTGATGATTGATTTGAGTATAGACTTGCCATGCTCTACAAAATTAGAAATTAACTTTTACTGGCTCTGCTGCAGATTCTTGTCCTTCAGGAAGTTCAAAGAATTCACCTGCTTTAAATCCAAATATGTTTGCAATGATATTACTTGGAAATTGTTGTGTTGCCACAGTAAAATCTCGAACATTTGTATTATAGAATCTTCGCGCCGCTTGAATCTTGTTTTCAGTGTCTGTAAGTTCTCTTTGAAGTTCTAAGAAGTTTTGATTCGCTTTAAGATCAGGGTAGCTCTCTGATACAGCAAATAAACTTTTAAGTGTTCCGCTCAAACTATCTTGTGCAGCAATTTCATCCTTCAATCCTTGTGCACCCATTGCAGCAGTTCGTGCCTCTGTTACTTTTTGAAGTGTTGTTTGTTCAAAATTCGCATACCCTTTAACTGTTTCAATAAGATTTGGAATTAAATCAAATCTTCTTTTAAATTGAACTTCAATATCTGATGATGCTTCAGCTACTCGTGTTCTAAGCGTAATAAATCTGTTATACATAAAGATTACCACTACAACAAGAACAGCTACAACAATACCTACAATTAATGTTACTGACATACTTATTTATTGTTTAGTTTATAACAGTACCTATTATATCATTTAAACCTATGAGATTTAATAGATTTTTTTATCTCCTTGATAGACTTCTACAGATGTGATATTTGGAAATGTTTTTGCAGTTTCAACAATCTGAGCTACTGCAAGACTCGCATCGCACCACCCATCTTTTTTACCACTAAAGTTTCCTCCTAAATATACCTTTGCAACTCCATTATCTATCATAACTTTTTGAAGTGTAAGATCTGGATGATATGAAGGAATTATGTTTCCTGGTAGAAAGTCTGCCTGAACTTTATCTTCAAAAAGTGCTTTCAAAGAATTAGTTAGAACAGCAGGATATGCAACTCGTGTTGTTACATACGCAACATGTCCACAAGAAACTTTTGTAGTATCTCCTAAAACTTTTTGTCCTGCTTCATCTATAACAACAGCAATTTGAACTTCTTGTGTATTTTGTACATAAGTAGTTGCACTTGATACATCATTTTTATATTCACCTTTTAGAACATTATCTTTAGTAAAAACACTTTGTGTAGCTTCCTGAACAAATTCCTTTACTTCAGAATTTGTATTTTCATTAGCAAAGTCTTTTCTGATAACTAATGATAGAAATTTATTGTATGGCCATACGGTTAAACCAAGCAAAACAATAACAAGAAGAACAATTCCACTGATAATCCAAGCTTTTTTTGTAATACTTCCAATCAATTCTTTTATTTTGTTCATATGTAAAATATATTGCACTTTTTACCTAGAAATGCAAGAATACCCTTAGCCATGATCATCCTAACAAAAGCAGATTTCCGCTGCGTCACGATCATTCGTTTCTGTGTATGGCTTCATGATTTCTTAGCAAAAAACCTTGGCATATTCTCAAGAGTGCCTTGTGATTTCTTGTGCAGGATTTCAAGAGTGCTTGATGAAAAGTATTTCAAATCAAAAGCAGAAGAATTAGGAAAAAAGAAAGGAGTAATCCTTTTTCCTGTTCAAACAGGGTTTCACCCTTATCTGGATTTGATAAGAAAGTTTTCATCAATTCAGCC
>CAZDRR010000022.1:0-8158 GCA_964507955.1 uncultured Candidatus Saccharibacteria bacterium
TTAACAATACTTGTTCTACGGCTCATGATAGTACGGCCCTCATTCTATTAGCTACACTTGTAGCTGCGATTTCTCTGATTGACTTGCTTATTAGCAATTTAGGGTCGCGAGTTCTTGGTATGCTTTGTCTACCGCCTTCAGAGAATGTAGCATACGGATTTTTCATATAAGTATAAAAAGCAGTTATCATACCTTCTCTACTTTGTGCTAGTTTCTCTACTCTAGCTGAATTTGCAAGTCTACCTGTTCTATAATTTAGTACTCTTCTGGACTCGCCTGTGCCCATATTTTTCTCAATTTGGGCAGCTAAGTTGCTATTGATAAGCAACTGCAGGTTTGCTAAACTAATGAACTTTCCTTGTGTAGTCTGTAGTTTTTGTAAATCTTCGCTAACAGTATCTTTTCTGGGCTGTCTTGTTGGTGAAGCTTTTACTTTTGCTGTTTTTGCAGCTACTACTTTTGATACACTTTGAGACTTACTTCTTTTGGTAGTCTGATTAAAATTAGAAGCTTTTTTGCCTTTGATACTATCAATCAAACTGCCTTTAACATAGTCTATTAAAGACGGCGAACCTTTTTGCTTAATTAACGCACGAGCAAAACTAGTTATAGTATCACTGTTAATATCGAGAACTCGTCTTATTAGCGACTCTCTAATATATTCGTTTGATGATAATCGGTCTGGTGAAGCTCTGTCTGACTGTCTGGCTTCTCGCTTACCTAGAATCTGCTGGTTATAGTGCGTGTCCATATCACTAGTAAATGATATGCCGAATGTCATTAAAGTTCCGTGCGTAGCTGAGAAGTTCTTTGTTACATTAATAGCTGTCTTTATGTGACCAGTCTTTTTAATGAATATTCGCTCAGCTGCTTCAATATCTCTAAACGCCACTTTTATAGAATCAATCGCCGCATTAGAAGTATTATAAATTACTTTAATTAACGCAGGTGAATTAATCACTACATCATTAGCAGTTCTAACAGCGGAGTGTCCAAAGTTACTAAATTCTCCAACGATGGAGCCTTTTTCTAAGATATCAAACTCTGCTTTTATTTTATCTGTGCTTAATACTCTGGTTACGGCTCGCGTAGTAGTCTCATTAATTCTTCGTTTTCCGTTACCCTCAAAGGCTTTAGAAAAGAATATAAAACTTTTATCGTCTAGTTCAATTTCTGAACTATTAGTGCCTATAAGAGCACTTGTACCAAAGTACTTAGTTATAACTTGTTGGTATCTACTACCTAGTTGTCGCAGAGTATCAGAAGTAAAATTTTCGCCTATATCATGCAATATAGTGGTTAACTCAGCGTTCATCTTTTCCAATACGTCTGGTACAAAGATGGCTTTATGAAGTGCAGCAATATCTTCATATATTGCTTCCCTGAGTTTTACTCTATTTTTATATATTACGTTTCTAGCAGCTGTAACTCTTTCTTCATCATACAAACCTGAAAATATAGCCGCGGGGTTTTCATAAATACCCTTTATAACTAAGCTAGCTAATGTTTTGGTATTTAATACGTGAATATTAGGGATAGAAGTATCAATAATACTTCTAATATCCTTATACATTAGATTAGCAAAGGCTACTTGTTTTTTATCATAGTCTTTACTATTTCTATTTTGTTCTTCAAACATACCTAATAGTAGGTAGTCAATATTTTCTAGTAAAGACGTACTTCTCATGAGTAATAAGCAGTATGTAAGTCTAATACACGGCGAATGTGTGAAGGTAGACTTGTGTTTGTAATATATTCAATCTGTACAGTGTTTGCACCGATTGCTTTATGTGAGTGAATAGCAGAGTCGTTACGAATATAGTATCCTACTAAATCGAATACTGCTAGTTTTAAATCTTCTGGAATAACCTCGTATCCTGCATTATAAGTAATGCGGAAAGCGTTTACTTTATTTATAGCATTATATTGATTAGCTATAAATTCTACAGAGTCTCTTTCAGTATCTACTACGTAATCTTCGAATTCTACTAAGTCTATATAATTTTTGCCGTAATCGTCCGAAAATTGCACACTTGCTACCTGTAGTACGGGTGTTTCTTGCAATAATATACGATTATTAACTGTACTTCTATAAACGTCTACCTTAAAATCATCAACGTAATCTAAAAAAGTTCTGCGGCAAATATTCTTTACCAAGTGACTAACTTTACCTACCAAAATAGCGATGGAAGAGTCTTGGTTTGTGCTAGTAATTCCGGCGTACGCTTTGTATTCAGAAACTGTTACTAAATCTGGTGTTGCCATAGAATATCCTTTATGTCTTTTATAAGAGCACATAATACTCTTATAAAAGACAAGGAACCGAAGTTCCTTGTCAGTTAGTTTTAAATCAAACTATAAATTAAACTGCCCAACGTAATGTGGAAACAGCTGGACCTAAGTTAGTTGTAACTTGTGTCAAGCCAGTACGCATAGAAGCGACTAGAACACGACGTTGTGTTTCAACTAATTCTTGTGTATCAAAGCGTAGACCGCGTTGGTTACCAGCCAAGAAGTTACCTGGGGCAAAGCACATAGCACCGATGTTAGCAGTACCAGTAGCTGTACCAGAAGCCTTAGTTGGGAACTCACCAGATACTAGAACTGGAGTGTTACCGATTTGACCAACTTGACCTGTTAGCAATGTAGCTTGTGGACCAACTTGGTTCATAGTTTGGAATGTGCTGTCATCTAGCAAGTCGTAGTAAACTTCTGTAGAAACAACGTATACCAATTCAGCTGGGTCTAGACCCCATGCGCCTAGATCTTTACGTAGAGCACGTAGGTTAGCGATAGAAGCTGAACCAGTTACAGATGGAGTTACAGCTGAAGATGCATCATATAATGCGATACCTTTAACTGGGTCTGAACCAGATCCGCCACCTAATAGGTATGCGCGGTCAACAGAACGAGCTAAACGACGGATCATAGCATCGCGAACGATAGGCATGATTACCAATAGAGAATCTTCTTCTTCTTCGTAGTTTAGGTATTCGTTTGTAGCAACTTTATATGCATTTAAAGTGATTTCTTTCAATGCGTGTGGGCTACCAGAACCAACTGTTTGACCAGTAGTAGCTGTTGTACCACCAGCACTGTTGCTAGAACCGAATTGAGCGTTAGTTACCCAAGATGCTAAACCTGCTTCTGGGTTAACTGGCATTGTCATAACGTTAGTCTTCATTTGTACTGCGCGAACTAGCGGAGCTACAACTAAACGACGACGTACTTCAGCTTCCATGTTTGTAGAAACTTCTAGTTCCCATGTAGCGCTTGGTAAGTGTTGACCAGTTTTCTCGATCATTTGTTGACCGAATTTTGTGTCTTGAATAGACTTGCCGCTGATCTTAGACAACATAACAGCCTTCTCACGCTCAGCGTAAGTAGAACCACCTTGTTGTTGATTGTCAGCAAAAGTCATTTTGCTAGCTTGAATCTTAGCAATTTCAGCAGCTTTCTCTTTTAGAGTAGCTTCTAGACCTTCTAGGGCTGATTTTTGTTCAGCGGCTTGGTCTTCGAAACGCTTAGTAACTTCAGCTAATAGACGTTCTGCACCGCTTTGACCAACTTGGATCTCAACGGCAGCTTTAACTTTAGCATCTAGCTCAGCTTGAGCCTTAGCAGCGGCTTCAGCAGCAGCTTTTTCTGCAGCTTGAGTAGCCAATAATTTTTGTGTAGCTTCTTCAGCGGCTTTAGCAGCGGCGTCAGCAAGCATTTTTTGCATTTCTTCTGGAGTCATGTCCAATTCCTTTGTTGTTGTGCTCTTTGCTTCCGTTGTGGATTCTAGCCCTTTAGCTGAGTCGCCTTTGGGTGCAAATTGCTGTTTAAACTGTTTATAGTCCGTATCATTATCAAATGCTTTGGACAGATCAAATAAAGTATTTTGATTGCAAGGTACAGAAACTACCGAAATCTCGACAAGTTCAAGTTCCTTAATAACAAATACCTCTGCAGCACTGTTGTATTCTGCATCAATGATGCGGAAGCCAATACTGAACGCTGTTAAAATTTTGTCTTTAATTAGACCGAATACTTCTTCAGCAGCTGAAGAAATACGGGCTTTTACCCATAAACCTTTATCATCCACCTTATAGTCAGTCATGCGACCGATAGGGTCATCGTAGTCATGCTGCGCTAAAATAATTGGATTCTTAAGGTAATTTTGAATACCTTTCTCCCAAACGGACTTTGGTACAACGTCACCGCTTCTATCTATATCTATAGTACTTGCGTACCCTTCGATAAAGATAGACTCGATTTCGCTGCTGCCGCTGGCAGGTAAGGCTTTTTCATTCACGGCAAAAGCACTATTTAATCGTAGTACTTTGTTTTTATCTACCATGTAGTTTCCTTACTTTTACGCGCTCTTGCCACCTGCACCACCCGCTGGTTCTTTAGGCTTAGGAGGCGCTCCCCCTTGACTTGGATTCGCCGCTGACCCAGCAATATTTGCTGGAATCCTTAAATCGTCGTTTCCTGGTTTTGCTTCATAACGTAGTTCTTGACGAGCTTCGTTAGCGGATATAATACCTGCATTTACTAAAGTTGAATGATATGCTGCAACATCTTTCATTTCTGGCTGTAAAGCTGAAACTGAAGAAGTTATCGGCTCAATATCATATCCAAAGAATCTTTCGACCGCACTTGAGAATTTTGTAAGAACTGGAATAATTGTTTCCAGGTAGAACAAACGCAAGTTTGGAGAAATGTTTGCATTATTACCACCATCCAAAAGAATTGGAGGTACACCCAATGACTTAAGAATCTTAGCGTCATGGGTTTTAATACTTTGATCAAAATCCATCTCTTGGAACGTATCTGCTAAGTTAGTGTGTGGCTTTAGTCCACTATCTAAGATCATAGGCTTACGAGCACCGTTCTTTGGAGAGTATTTTTGCATCCAGCCAGCGATTGTACGATCTTTAGCAACTTGTGATAAAGTGTTTTCGCTAGTTAGGATAAGTCCCGAAATTGCACCATTCTCAAAGAATTGCTCTTGGAAGGTCTGCATTTTGTACAGGATCTTGATGTTTCTGTCAGCTGACATTAGTCGGCTGCTGCCACGATAAATACTAGTCGATGCTAAGTCTTTAACGTGAATAATTTCGTCAGGTTTGAAAACGATTGTAGTGTTATAGCGATATGCAGCTATAAACGTTTTAGGGTCGGTTTCAATCTGGACACGAGAGGCAGGAAGGTGATATAAGTGTACACCGTCATAATAAATGAAGATGTTACCTTCTAGAATAAAATCTGTGAAGATGTTATTTCTGAACTCTTGTGCACTTTGATATGGGTTTGGAGCGTAATTAAGTAGTGTAGCAATCGTCTTTTGACGAACACCACTTACTCGACCATCCATCTTTTTATCTTTTACATCGTAGTCAAGGCTTGCACAGCCAGACACGATCATGTTAACGCCACGGTTTACAGTTTCTAGTTTCTCGAACGCTTGATTATATGTAATCGCGGAATCGGTGTTAATAAACACACCTTGTTCACGACTAATAAGTTGTTGCGCTGGATTAAGCTTTTCTCGAATTTCTGCAACCCATGAACCTGGATTATACCATGCCATGAATTTCCTTTACAAGAATTTACCAAATAGCGACATAGAGTTCTTTTCCGGAACTTTACCCTCTAGTTTGGCTTTTTGTTTCTCAATCCAATTCTTCTGTCGTTCTTCGCTACCTAAAGCTGGTGCTTTACCGTAAACGGAGTGCAAGGCTACGTGATGCCTGTTACACAAAGTATAAACAAGATCATACAGCTCAACTCGATGTTCTTCAATAAACTCATCTCTAACAGCTAAGATTCCGTCGTCCGTAGAAATATCATAATTCTTGCGGTCTGCCCAACGGTTTAACAGTACAGTAATTGAATGGAGGTGATGTAGCTCTAGATCTTCGGTTTTGCCACAGACGTAGCAGAAACCTTTTTTCTCATAAGCTGCTTTGGCTTTATCCCGAACCCATTTAACAGGTATGCGGTTATTTGTATTTTTAGCCATTTTTTGGGGCTACCATAATTTCGATTTTCCTATTATATCATTACAGCACGACATTGTCAACCTAAAAATTTTCCTTCCACTTGCCGGCATTACCATAAATTGACAAGGCTGGCTAGCGCGTAGTTACAACGTGTAGGTATAAAGTGCGTACCGTAATGCGTCCGCCATGTGAGAATACTCGTCATGCAACGGCTTCTCAGTAGTAAGATTTTCCCGGGTGTCCCAACGGTATTGATCCAACATTGCCAAAGTATTTGTGCAGTGAGGAGATACAGTTAAACGCCCTGTTTCTATTAATGTTTGAACGTAAGCGATCCCAGGCAATACGTCTTTCTTCGCTTTTATTGTAGCAATATCGTAAAGATAAGCTAAGTCCGACGCAAACTGCGGCGCTGCGGAGTCTATGAATATAGGATCTATTGCCCATTTTTGTATTAATTCCTGAAATGCAGCTGCGTGCAAGTCTGTTGTTGCTTCAGCTTTTAAGTATTCGTCAGCGACGTGAAATTTGTCCAGCGAAGGTTCGTATATTACAACCACAAATGCGGTTGGATCGCGATAGCCAGGGTCACAACCAGCAATGGCCTCATCCCCGTCTTTTACTTCGTATTCTACAATCTTCGTCTCTTCTAGTTTATAAATTTGACCTTCAAACGTAGTAAACGAGGCCATGTACTCTTGCTCAAATTCTGCTTTTGACATCGAGCGTTTAGCTTCTTGTACATCCGATTCAGCCATACGAGTATTTTCAGTATAGTCGGCCGTGATCGAACACCACTCCGGAAAGTCTGGTGAAAAGCCACGTTCAAAGAATCGCGAAAACCAGTTGTTTTTACCACGAGGAGTCGAGATAAAAATCGCTTTTGAATTAGGCTTGTCCAGTGTTGGGCGTAGCGCAACGTTAAACGCAGCTTCTCCATCCGCTCCCAGTGCAGCTTCATCAAAGATAATTAAGTCATAACTACGACCAACGCAGGAATCCACAGTTGAAAGCGAACCCATGCGAATAGTCGAACCATTTGATAACTCAATAATACGATCTTTTAAGTTATCGCGTGCAATTTCAAGGTCAAAGTGACGAATCAGCTTACGTTGTAGTTCAAAACTAATAGTCGACAAGTTATAGTTTGGCGAGATAATAAGTACATTAGCACCAGGGACTAGGGTGACCAGTTGCCCGATTACGTTTGCAATATAAGTTTTTCCAAGACGACGAGCCAGCGCAGCGCAAACGAACCTGTACTTAGGATCGTTGACTGCGTTGATTAGTGCAATCTGTGGTTCGTTGATGGTTTCCCAAATACCTAATAGTTTAAGATAGTTGGTGATTGGAAGTTTAATAAATCGACGCGAAGCATCAAATTCTACTATAGTAGACCGCTCAACGTCAGGACGACTAATAGTTAGCATTAACTAGCGTCTCCAGTTAGTAGCTTAGAGATAAGTGCACCGTACTTAGTGCCGTCTCCAAGTCCGTCGTTAATCTGTACGTTAACTTGTGATTTAATTGCAGCAGCTTGATTGCCTTGACGTAATTTCTCAAGTGCGATTTCTTTGTCCAGCTGTTCCATTGACATTTTGTGGGATAAGGCGATTAGGTCGGTAATGTCCTTATTTGACCCAGTTTCGGACTCTTCCATATCTTGTAGTTTTTTCTTGATAAGAGTATCCATAAGGTCGCGCATACGGAAGCGGTTGTTGAAACCTACTTCATAGAATACTTGGTTTACGTATGCACGGATCTCGCTACGCGCGAGCGTGCGAGTTACGAAGTCCAGCGGCACGTCGAGCGCGTCTGCGACTTTTTGTGAATCTTGTAGCTCCAAAAAACAGTTGGCGATTTCCAGGTTTTCGGGGCTTATGGCCAGCGCTTCGGCAGGCGATGTGGTTGAGGGTAAATTTTGCATAAGGCTATCCTTTTGTGTGAGTATAACATACCAGCGTGTGTTTGTGCAACCATGAATTTTTTGAGGGGATGTGTGCAGACTTGACAGTTGTGTCTAATTTGTGTATAATTGTGTGATTGAGTGCGGTTTGTGCTGTGCGTTGGCACCTTAATGGTTTTGAAATTTTCTTTGTAGAACTTACGTGGCGGGGTGTCCCTAGGCGAGGATTCTTACTCATGTCTTACAACCGCCCCCCTAGTCA
>CAZDRR010000022.1:8258-12516 GCA_964507955.1 uncultured Candidatus Saccharibacteria bacterium
GGGGTGTCCCTAGGCGAGGATTCTTACTCATGTCTTACAACCGCCCCCCTAGTCAGTTTGTTTCCAATATCGTTTGTGCGTGTAATACTTTTGTTTCTTATTTAAATTGCAAACAAAGGTACTACAATGTAAACTTTTTTCTACTAGGGTAAACACCTAGAAAATAATTGTTGACAGGCTATCGGAATTTGATATAATAATCACATGGAAACGAAACAAGACCTCACTAAAGCAAGCGAGTTAATTCTCGCTAAGAATCCTGAAGCTACTAACATTCGTCGCACTCGTGACAACACTTTTATGTGTGATGTGGGCTTCTCAACTGTTGTTTATTATGTTATAATGAACGATAAAATTTTGGATGTGATCTATGACTAAAAAAGAATTTTTTGATGCACTAGGTTTTGCGGCTTGTGTTGCCTTGCCTTTTGTGTTATACTTGGTTTTTGTGATGAAACCTTAACGATTTTTTAAAGGGGAAATGAAATGAAAGCAATGAACTATACGGCTGACCAAGCCGCTAAATTGGTCGCTGACTATCAAGCTGGCGTATCTGTTGAAGCATTAGCCGCTGAGTTGGGTAAATCTACTCGCTCAATTATCGCTAAGCTCTCTCGCTCTGGTGTATACAAAGCGAAAGAATACAAAACTAAGACAGGTGAAGCCGTTGTCAAAAAAGACGAATTCGCTGATGCAATCGCTCAGGCTCTAGGCTTGAATGAAGCTGATGCCGATTCGCTGACTAAGGCAAATAAATCGGCGTTGAAAGCAATCGCTGATTTTATTAAAGCTGAGAAAAGCTAATCAAAGGGGCTTATGCCCCTTTGAATACTTTTGTTTTCAAATTGGAAATGAATACTTTTGTTTCCAATTTGAGGCGCCAATTATACATCGTATAATTGGGCGTTGTCAAGAAAAATAAATAACATATTTTTTGTAGGGTTATTATTTTTTGGCGTTTTTTGTTGTATAATCTAGGCATTGGAGAAAAGACAATGATTAAATCAGACACAATGCGTTTATTTGAATTGATGTTGCAAGACGAATTCAAATTAAAATCTAGAATCAATTTTGCAAAAACTAAGGTTTTGCGTTTTGATGGTGATTCGTGCATGGGAATGTATGAAGGCTACAAAATCAGCAACAAGAAATTTTGCCACAAAATCAGAATCGCAACAAGCGAAGTTAAGACAGACGAAGATTTGTTCACTACAATGGCGCATGAGTATGTTCATGCTTGGCAAATGGAAAATGATTTGGACATTGACCACACAAAAGAATCAGGCTTTAAAAAATGGCAAGATTATTTTGTGGCTCACTATGATGCCGACATTGTTTCATTCTAAAATGTAATACTTTGGTTTGCAACGAAAATGAGAAACAAAAGTTCTCATTTTCGTGCGCCAAAATTATAACATATAATTTTGGGGCGTGTCAAGCTTTTTTCGATTAATTTTTTCTATCGGGGCAATTAATATTTTCAATGATGTTTTTGGTTTTTGGGGCAAAAATGCGCTATAATCTAGGCATGAAAACAAAATACACAAAATCTCAAATTAACCGATTTCACAAATTTTGTGATCGTCACGGGCTTGCATTTGCTACTGTTGCAGAGTATAATGGGGCTATTGAACAATTTTTTTCTGAGGGCGAATAATGGCTAAAATTAAGCACGTTGCAATTTATGATATGGATGGAACTATTGTTGATTCATCCCACCGCTATCGCACAATTACAGACGAAAGCGGAACCCGTATTGATTTGGACTATTGGCGCGAAAATGAACACCGCGCAATGGATGATGGGTTATTGCCAATGTTTGCACAATATGAAAAAGATTTGGCTGACCCTGAGACCTACGTTATTATTGCAACTGCAAGGGTTATGAACGAACCCGATTGGCAATTTGTCAAGGAAATTTTAGGGGAACCCGATTATTTTATCTCACGCAAAGCGGGTGATTCTGTATCGGGTAAAACCTTAAAAATTAACGGCTTGGCTAAATTTTTCAATTTGATTAATTTCAAAGATGCTGATTTTGTATTTTATGAAGACAATGTAAGCTATTTGAAAGCCGTTTGTGATCGTTTCAATATTCGGGGCGTTTACATTCCATCGGTTCAAGGGCATTAAAATATTTTCAAATTTTTGAAAATTTCCCGATTTTTTGGTGTATAATTGCATCATACCAACTAAGGCACACAAAATGGCTAAAAAACAATTCTTCGCTATTCTCGACACTGAAACAACAATTAATGACACTGTGGCAGATTTTGCCATTATTATTTGTGATCGTGAAGGTAAAATTTTTAATCAATGTGCCGTACTGGTAAAAGATCATTTTGACAAAATGGAATTATTCCATGATAAAAATGCGAATGATATTTGGGGCTATGCGGGTTTGGAAAAACGCAAAGCGGGTTACAATGCAATGTTAGATTCGGGAACCCGTATGCTGGCAAGCGTAAACGCAATAAATAAATGGATCAATCAAGCCATTGGCAAATATAACCCACAATTAACGGCTTACAATTTGGCGTTTGATTTGTCAAAATGTGCCAATACTGGGATTGATTTATCGGGCTTTAATTCTAAATTTTGTTTGTGGCAAGCCGCTATCGGTAATATTTGCAACAAAAAACAATTTAAAACTTTTGCCCTTGAAAATCACGCATTTAATAACTGCACAAAAAATGGCAATATGACATTTAAAACCAATGCCGAAATTGTTGCGGGTTTTCTTAATAATAATATTATTGATGAACCGCATACTGCATTAGAAGACGCGCGAGATTTTGAATTGCCGATTTTACAGAATATTATTAAAAAGCGAAATTGGCAAGATAATATCGTGCCTTATGCTTGGCAAGATTTTCAGGTAAAAAATCATTTTGTTGCAAAATAAGGGAATCGGGGCGAAAGCCCCGATTATTTAAAAATGAATAAACTAGGAATTATTTTTATTTTGTGTTTGCACCTGCATACTGACAAAAAACTAGAAGACGAATATTATAAGGAAATTTCACATCGTGAAATTTATGTAACCGAGACAATGTAATACTTTTGTTTCCAGAAAAAATTGAAAACAAAAGTATTACATTTCGGGGCGCCAAAATTATAGCATATAATTTTGGGGCGTGTCAAGAAAAATAAATAACATATTTTTTGTAGGGTTATTATTTTGTGTCATTTTTTGTTGTATAATCTAGGCATTGGATAGGGGTTAATTATGGAAAATATCGGCTGGCTTGGTTCTGTACTTTTGGCATTTTGTGGCTTACCACAAGCGATAGAATCTTGGAAAACTAAAAACTCAGACGGCTTAACGTGGGGATTTTTGCTCATGTGGGCATTTGGAGAATTGTTTACTTTTGTTTACGTTTTTCCAACTATGTTGTTACCTTTGGTTTTCAATTATACCGCCAACATGATTTTTCTTGTAATTATTTTATATTTCAAAATAAAACCCACAAGAAACGAAAGTTAACATTTTTAAGCCCTTCGGGGCTTAATTTTTTGCCCAAACGCAAATGCAAATGAGAATCATTCGCATTTGGGCGCGCCAAAATTTTACCACAAAATTTTGGGCGTTGTCAAGGGTTTTTCGATTGATTTTTTCTATTATGGCGATTAATTTTTTCAATGATGAAAGCGTGATTTTTCGGCTTTTTTGTTGTATAATTTCAGACATGGACAAAATGATTTTAAACAAACTACTAGCGCGCGAATCGGAAATGATTTGGGATGCGCTTTGCGAAATTTATCCAGCTCTGATTTTTTGCGATATGCCGACAGTTAGCCTTAATGGTAGACTGTGGCGACACGCAGGCTTTTGCGATCAAGAAAAAAATTCTGTAACCCTGGGTTACAAATTTTTCAAGCATAGCAAAAAATATGCCAATTACATGATTGACGTAATTTTGCCACATGAAATCATCCACCAAGCCGATTATAATCTTTTCGGCGAATCTGAAAAAATTTGCGGACATGGCGAAAAATGGTGCGAAATTATGGTAAACTATGGGCTTGAGCCGAACCCGTTTCATACAATGGACATTAAACGATGACAAAATTTTTTGAAAACCTAGGTACTATTTCTGGAATTATCGGGGCTTTTCTTGTAGCCCTTACGTTTGCAGGAATTGGTTATTACTTTTTCTTTTGTAGTTCTTTTTGTCTAATGATCTCGGCGATTCGCCAGAAACAAAAGAATTACATTGCCCTACAAACTACATTCTTTTTGGCTAATGTAATCGGA
>CAZDRR010000023.1:0-12475 GCA_964507955.1 uncultured Candidatus Saccharibacteria bacterium
GACAACGGTACAACTGATCTTGGAGATCGAAACTGTGCAAACTTCCTTGAAGTAGATTCTGATCCTGAAGTTATTGAAGGAGCAGAAAACTCATTTACTCTCTGTCACGATGGAATTGATAATGACGAAGACGGAACAATTGACATGGGTGATCGAGACTGTGCTGCTTTTTCAGAAGAAGTTGCTACAACAACTCCTGAAACTACATCTAATACAACTTCTGGAGGTGGTCGAAGTGGTTCACGAAGAACTACAACAGTACCAGCAGGTAATCTTGCAGGTGGAGAAGTTCTTGGTGCATCTACAGATGCTGGATCATGTAAGGTTCTTACAACTTTCATGAAATTTGGTTCAAATAATAATGTTGAAGAAGTAAAAATGCTTCAATCATTCTTGAATTCAAAAATGAATGCAGGTCTTCCTGTAACAGGATACTTTGGACCTCTTACACTTCAAGCTGTTAAGAATTTCCAAGCACAATATGCAAATGAAATTCTTAAGCCTTGGGTAGACGCAGGTCTTATGACTTCTGCAACACCAACAGGATATGTGTACAAAACAACACAATACGCTATCAACAAAATGCTTTGTCCAGAAGCTCAACTTGTATCACCTGTATTAAATTAATCTTTATATCTATTTGAAAAGGAGCGGCCCCGAAGGGGTCGCTCCTTTTCTTTTTGTCTTATCTAGCGTATTATTTTTTTATGAAACGAATTATTAAAAGAACATTTGTGCCACATACTACGAATAATCCAAGACCTATATTTTGGCATCCTTTTTCTATTGCCTCCATCATTTTAATTCTTTTATTTCTTTCTACTTTACTAAGAATAGATTCTGAGAACAAACAAAGTTTACTCGGAGATATCCGTTCTGGTGCAATCATTTCTTTTACAAATAAAGAAAGAAAAGAAAATAATGTTCCTACGCTTGAAGAAAACGAGAAACTTAATGAAGCTGCAAGATTAAAAGCACAAGACATGGCATCTAAAGGTTATTTTGCTCATTATTCTCCCGAAGGAACTTCTCCTTGGTTTTGGTTTACAAAGGTTGGATATGATTATCAAAAAGCAGGAGAAAATCTTGCTGTAAACTTTGATGATTCAAAGGAGATTGTTGATGCGTGGATGAATTCTCCTACACACAAAGAAAATATAATCAAGGAAGGCTATACTCAGATAGGGATTGGTACTGCTACTGGTATTCATAAAGGTAAAGAAGCAACATATGTTGTTCAGTTATTTGCATCTCCCCGTACTGTAGAAAATTCAAATGCATTAGCACTTTCTATAGAAAAAAAGGGGATAGTTACAGAACAATCTTCTGTAAGAGGAATTTCAATAACTAAAATATCTAATATTAAACAAATATTTGATTCAAATGATTATCTTTCTATAATTACTATGGTTTTATTTTCTATTTTGATTTTAGTTGCACTCAGTATTGTACTTATTAAATGGAAACAACATACACAAAAATTTTATTTCTCAATAATATTATTAATCTTCGTATTTATTATCTCATTATTTTCTATTCTAAATTTCTTTGAAGAGGTGGGTATTAGAATTATTTAAGCGATTATTGCTTTGACATCCACCTCCAAAAAGAGTACATTTTATTCATATTTATCAACAAATTTTATATGTCAGATACATCAAACAATGATCAAAAATTGAGTGCAGTAGCTCAAAAAGAAAAAGAGATATTAGAGTTTTGGGATACCAATCAAATCTTTAAAAAATCTTTAGAAAAAGATTCCTCAAAGGGTGAGTTTACGTTTTATGATGGACCTCCATTTGCAACAGGGCTTCCACATTATGGACATGTGCTTCCTGGAACAATTAAAGATGTAATTCCGCGATATAAGACAATGTCAGGATATCGTGTACGAAGACAGTGGGGTTGGGATTGTCATGGACTTCCAATTGAAAAATTAATTCAATCAGAACATGGCCTAAATACAAAAAAAGATGTTGAAGAGTTTGGTATAAAAAAATTTAATCAAGCCGCAAAGGCAAGTGTGTTTAAATATGATGAAGAGTGGAAAAAAACTGTTCCACAAACAGGTAGATGGATTGATATGACCAACCCGTATACAACAATGGATTCTTCTTTTACAAAGTCTGTATGGTGGGGATTTGGTGAATTATATAAAAAAGGTCTGGTGTATGAAAGTTTTAAGGTGATGCACGTATCTCCACTTCTTGAAACAACACTTTCTAATTTTGAAGTTAATCAAGGATATCGTGATATCACAGATATTTCTGCAACAGTTAAATTTGAATTAGTTGATGAACCAAATACATTTGTACTCGCATGGACAACAACACCATGGACTCTTCCTGGGAACGTTGCTCTTGCTGTTGGTGAAGATGTTATGTATGTGAAACTAAAACACGAAGATAATTTTTACATACTTGCAGAAGATTTAGTGGAAAAAAACTTTAAAGATAAACAATATGAAATTGCAGAATCATTGTTTGGTAGGGAATTGATAGGAAAATCGTATAAGCCGGTTTTTGATTATTATATAAAAGACAAGACTCTTACAAATTATGAAAACGGTTGGAAAATTTATTCTGCTGATTTTGTAACAACGACTGATGGTACTGGAATTGTGCACATTGCTCCTGCGTTTGGGGAGGATGATCTTAATCTTGGAAAGCAGTATAATCTTCCTTTTGTTCAACATGTAAAAATGAATGGGGAAATAAAAGAAGAAGTTATAGAACTTGCAGGAAGACAGGCGAAGCCAAAACACGATCCTCAAGAAACTGATATTGAAGTCATTAAACTTCTTGCACATAAAGGAACTCTTTTTGCAAAAGAAAAATATACTCACTCATATCCACATTGTTGGCGAACAGATGCACCGCTTCTTAATTACGCTACTTCTTCTTGGTTTATAAAGGTTACAGATCTAAAAGATAAGCTTGTTAAAAATAATGAAACGGTAACTTGGGTTCCAGAAGCAGTTGGTTCAGGAAGATTTGGTAATTGGCTTAAAGAGGCAAAGGATTGGGCAATTTCAAGATCACGATTTTGGGGGACACCAATTCCAATTTGGAAATCAGAAGACGGTAAAGAGTTAGAAGTTCTTGCATCGCTTGAAGATATTAAGAAAAAAACAAAATCAACAAACACATATTTTGTTCTTAGACATGGAGAAGCCGATCATAATATTTCAAAAACAACTTCGGATACAAACGAAGTTCCAAGTCACTTAACACAAAAAGGAAGAGAACATATTGCACAAGTTGCACAAAAATTGAAAAATAAAAAAATAGATTTTGTTTTTGTTTCTCCACTAATAAGAACACAAGAGACTGCAGAGATTGTAAAAGAATGGTGCGGGCTTAACTCTGATCAAATAATTACAGATGAACGACTCAAAGAAGTGCAGACAGGAGTAAATGGTAAAAGTAACGATGAATATAAAAAGTTCTTCAAAAATTTTGAAGACAGATATGAACAAAAACATCCTCAAGGAGAGTCTCTTCTTGATATTAGGAGACGGATGGGTGACTTTATCTATGATGTTGATTCAAAATATTCAGATAAAAATATTCTTATTATTTCTCATGAATATCCAATATGGATGTTGATGGCTCTTAAAGATGGTCTTAATAAAAAAGAAACTTTAGCTCTTAAACAGACGGAAAATGAGTTTTTAAAGACTGGAGATATAAATATATTAGATTTTGAAAAAATACCTCATGACGATAATTATGAGCTTGATTTTCATCGTCCATATATAGATGAAATTACATTTACTCAAAACGGTAAAACATTTAAGCGGATTGAAGATGTGTTTGACACATGGATTGATTCAGGAGCGATGCCATTTGCAAGTGTCGGTTACCCTTATTCAAAGGAAGTATTTAAACCGGGGAACTTCTTCTTTAAGGATAAAGGATTTCCTGCAGACTTTATTGCAGAAGGTCTTGATCAAACTAGGGGATGGTTTTATACACTACTTGTATGGTCAACTGCTTTGTTTGATAAAGCACCGTTTAAACATGTTGTTGTAAATGGGCTTATTCTGGCAGAAGATGGAAAGAAAATGGCTAAATCTTTAAAAAATTATCCTCCACTTGAGGACGTGTTACATAAATATGGTGCAGACGCACTTAGGTATTTCTTAATGAGTTCTGTTGCTGTAAAGGCAGATGATCTTAGATTTGTAGAAAAAGGAGTTGATGATGTTATGAAAAAGATTGTAATGAGGCTTGATAATGTTATTTCATTCTACGAAATGTATAAGGATGAATCGATTGCTCCAAGCGACTCAAGTTCTCATATTCTAGATAAATGGATTCTTGCTCGACTTGCTCAAACAATTTCAGAAATCACGAAAGCACTTGATGGATATGAACTTGATAAAGCATCACGACCTCTTATGGATTTTGTTGATGATCTTTCAACTTGGTACCTTCGACGAAGTCGAGATAGATTAAAATCAGAGGGTGAAGATAAAAATAGTGCACTTGCAACACTTCGATATGTACTTCGAGAATTTGCAAAGGTTATGGCACCAATTATGCCGTTTAAAGCAGAGGATACATATCTTCGAACAAAGGAAGTAAATGAAGTAGAAAGTGTTCATCTTTGTGCATGGTCAACCAATACTTCATTTGATGAAAGTGTTCTTGTTGGAATGAAGGAAGTGCGAGACATTGTAACTAAGGCACTTGAAGTTCGGGCCAAGGAGGCAATCAAAGTGAGACAACCAGTTCAAACTCTTGAAGTTAAATCCGCTATTGCTCCTGAATATGCAGAAATAATTAAAGATGAAGTGAATGTAAAGGAGATTGAAGTAAATACCCAACTTGAAGCTGATGTATGGCTTGATACTACAATCACACCAGAACTTAAAGAGGAAGGAGATGCACGAGAACTAATTCGAGCAATTCAAGACCTTCGAAAGGGAACAGGACTTTCACCTGAGGATACTATTGTGGTGCACGCAGTTGTTCCTACTGAACTTAAGCAGGCAATTGAAAAGTATTCTGATTTGATTCAATCAGTAACTCGAACTAAAGAAATTGTATTTGTAGAAGAGCTTATAAAAGAAGAAACAGATGTTAATGAATTTAAAGCTAAAATTGAGATTATAAAGATATAAAATTTTTTACAATTTAAATAAAAGAGGAGACCCCTGAAAGGGTCTCCTCTTTTATAGTACAATAGATATATGTATTCTAAGCTTTCCACACAAGCGATAATTTTAAAATCCGAAGATCAGGGGGAGAAAGATGTTTTTCTTTCGGTTTTTACACGTGAGTTTGGATTTGTGTATGCGAAGGCAATAGGCGTGAGGACTGTGTCCTCACGCCTTCGCTTCTCTCTTCAACCAATGACACTTTGTTTTGTCTCACTTGTGCATGGTAAGACGGGATGGATTTTGACCAATGCTACATTTTTAAAATCATATTATTTTGAATCTCTCAAAACATCTCAAAAACAAACCCTCACTAAAATTCTTCATTTACTCGGCCGTCTGTATATTGGAGAAGAAGCAGATCCAGAACTTTTTGACTTTATAGAACAAGAACTCAATAGGGCAGTTGCAAATGATTTTGATGTCGACCAACTCAAGCAACTCGAGATTTTTATTGTGTTTAGAATATTGGAACAGCTTGGGTATGTAGAAAAACATCAAACAGTAAAGCCTATCTCGAACAAAGCTTCCTTTTCTGAAGAAATTCAACAATATATTGAAAAAAATAAAGATCAAATAACACCTTTTATTAATGCTGCCATCAGGACAAGTGGACTTTAGGGAGTGGCCCTCTAAAACAAGTTCGAGGTGACAATGTAGTGTGATATAATTTTTTTATGAATAATTTTGAAAAACCTAATCGTATTGAAGAGCTTGAAAAAAAGCTTTATTCTCCAAATCAAGAACTTACTCAAAAAGAGAGAAAACCACTCAATACACAACAATATGATGTCAAACAAGATTGGGGTGAACAATCTCAAAGTTCTGACGAACCAGTGCTACTTGATGATACTAAAAAACCAAACTGGTTTTTTAGACTTTTTATAATTGCGTTAATTTTCTTTTTGGGTGCCTTGGGGTATGTTGGAATAAAGATGTATCTAAATTGGGGAGTTAATGCTTCTGATGTTGATATTATAGTAAACGCTCCACTTACTGTTGCCGCAGGTGAGGAACTTTCTTTTGAAACAGTTGTTCAAAATAAAAATCAAACTCCAATAAAATTTGTTGAAATGGAAGTGGTTTTTCCTGATGGTACCAGGCAAGTAACAGATATTGGAAAAGATTATAGTAATACAAGAGAAACTATTGATACGATTAATGTTGGCGAAGTTATAAAAAGAAATTATTCCGCGCTTCTATTTGGTGAAGAAAACGAAAAGAAAGAAATTGTAATAAATTTAAAATATCAAGTTGATAACTCTACAGTTCTTTTTAATAAAGAGAAGAAATTTGATGTAGTACTCAGCTCAACGCCTATACGCTTAACCGTTACAAATGTAAAAACAATTACTTCAGGTCAAGAGCTTTCATTTACTGTTGAACTCGTATCAAATTCAACAGAGATACTCAAAGATGTTATGGTTCAAGCAGTATATCCATATGGATTTAATTATAAAAATTCTTCTTTAAAAGTTGAGGATGATAAAAAGACATGGATTATTTCAAGTGTTTCTCCAAAAGAAACGATAACATTTAATGTTAAGGGTACTATTAATGGGCAAAATAAAGATGATAAATTTTTTACATTTCTGGTTGGATTAAAAGATTCACAAAAGAACGAACCTGAAATTGTTTTTACAAAAAAGAATACAACAGTAACACTTGAGAAGCCATTTTTGGATCTTGCGATGTCTATATCCGAACAAAGCGGAGATACTATAATTCTTGATCCAGAAGTTAATAATAATGCGGTTGTTAGTTTTACAAATAATACAAATTTCCCATTAAGAAATGCACAAATAACATTAGCTATCAATGGTACACCCATAAGAGAAGATTCAATTCAAGTAAGTGAGGGTTTTTATCAGTCGCTTACAGACACTATTTTATGGGATAGTTCTACTTCAGATAAACTTGCCTCAATCCCTGTGGGGGGTTCAGGTAAGGTAACATTTGGTTTTACAGGACTAGGAATCATGTCTAACTATCTAAAAACAAATCCAGAAGCAATATTTACCCTTAAGGTAAAAGCGAATAGAAATCCTCAATCAGATGCATCTGATAGTATTGAAAATTCTTTAGTAAAAAAGATTCGTTTTAATACTCAATTAAAGCTTGATACATGGAGCGAATATTATTCAACTGTTTTTTCAAATACAGGACCTATTCCTCCAAAAGTTGAACAAAAAACGACATATACAGCTTTTGTGAGAGTAAAAAATAGTACAAACAGTATAAATAATGGAATCATAACAATGAAAGTTCCTAGTTATGTTCAGTATGAAGGACTGTTTTCTCCTTCAACAGAAAATGTTTCATATGACTCTGTGACTCGGACTATAAGTTGGAACATAGGGACTATTCAGTCTAATACAGGGTACCAAACAGAAGCAGGTAAAACTTTAGCATTGCAACTATCAATTATTCCAAGTATAAGTCAAGCCGGGACGGCACCTATATTATTGGATACTATTAGTATTTCTGGAGTTGATTCTTATACTAATAAAAATATTGATAAAATTGGATCACAAATTACAACCGGAATTAAGGACTCAGATGATTTCTACAGTTCCAGAGTTTCAAAATAATGTATCCTTTTAAAAATTTTAAAATAATGTATTGTACAAACATATGAAATCAACAGAGCACCAAGAACAAATGGAAAAAATTGTATCACTTTGTAAAAGAAGGGGAATATTCTTTAAAGGTTCAGAGATATATGGAGGGTTTGCCGGTTTTTTTGATTATGGACCTCTTGGGGTGATACTTAAGAAAAACGTTGAAAATATTTGGTGGAATATGTTTGTTGATTCTCCTGAAGATATGTACGGAATTGATGCAGCTCTTATAATGCATCCTCAAACATATCAAGCAAGTGGACACGCTAAGAACTTTGCTGATCCTATGGTTGAAGATTTGAAAACAAATAAAAGATATAGAGCTGACCATATTCTTGAAGAAAATGGTGTTGATGTTGTAGGACTAACACCTGAACAAATGAATTCAATCATTATTGAAAGAGGAATTAAAAGTCCTGACGGCAACAGTCTTGGTGAAGTTACTCAGTTTAATATGATGTTTCAAACATTTGTGGGTGCAACTGCAGATGCTGATTCAAAAACATTTCTCAGACCCGAAACAGCTCAAGGTATTTTTACAAATTATAAAAATGTCTTAGATACGCTTCATCCAAAACTCCCTTTTGGTATTGGACAAATTGGTAAGTCATTTAGAAATGAAATTGCACCAAGAGACTTTCTATTTAGAGTACGAGAATTTTCACAAATGGAAGTTGAATATTTTGTAGATCCAAAAGATTGGCAAATACATTTTGAAAAGTTTCAAAAAAAAGTTTGGGATTTCATTTCAACTGTTGGAATTAATACCACAAAAGTCTCAGAGCTTGAAGTTGCTGATGAAGATAGAGCGTTTTACTCAAAACGAACAATTGATTTTGAATTTGAATATCCATTTGGGAAGAAAGAATTATATGGTCTTGCATATAGAACAGATTATGACCTTAAGGGACATGGAGAAGTCTCAAAAGTTGACCTTTCATATTTTGATGAAGAAACAAGAGAAAGATTTATTCCTCATGTGATTGAACCATCATTTGGTCTGGAGCGAACATTGCTTGCAATTCTTACAAGTGCATATAGCGAAGATGAAGTAAATGGAGAGACTAGAGTATTTCTTAAACTAAAACCAGAAGTTGCACCATATCAATGCGCAGTATTTCCACTTCTTAAAAATAAACCAGAACTTGTTGCAAAGGCAAAGGAGGTTTATGACTTATTAAAAAAGAAAGGTATACGAGTTATGTTTGATGATAATGGAAATATTGGTAAGAGATATAGAAGACAAGATGAAATTGGAACACCAGAATGTATTACAATTGATTTTGATACACTCGAGGATAATACAGTAACAGTTCGAGATCGAGATACAGGACAACAAAAGAGAATAAATATTGAGAATTTATAAACAACGTGGGGCCGACGCAAGCGTCGGCCCCTGTTCGTTAGGAGACTGATTTAAGGATCAATCCTCCCAACACAAGAAAGAGAAGGCCTATTCCCAGAAAAATCTTCGTAGATGTCCCAGAGGCTTCGATGCCCATTTTCTTTTTTGTGTGTTCATCCCACACCAATCCTAGTAGGATGATGGAGACAAAGAACATTGTGTATGCAACTTTTTCCATGGTATTGGGGGTTGAGATTTCTTTTTTACCATAACTCTTTGACCTTATTTGTCAATTTACCGGTTTTTAGTTTTATGTATAATAGCCAGTATGAAATACAAAAAAACAGTACTTAAAAATGGATTAAGAATAATCACCGTTCCACTTATGGACAGTCAAAGTGCTATTGGTATGGTTTTGGTCGAAACGGGTTCTGATTATGAAAAAAAAGAACAAAATGGACTCTCTCACTTCCTAGAACATATGGTTTTCAAAGAAACTACAAATAGAACCGGTGATCAGATTAAACTAGAAATAGATAGTATGGGAGCATCATCAAATGCATTCACATCTAATGAATTTACTGGGTATTATGCGAAAGCAAGTAAAGAAAAGATTTCAAAAATAATTGATTTTGTTTCTGATATGTATCTTAATCCTACTTTTCCTCAAAAAGATATTGATATTGAGCGAGGGGTAATTATTGAAGAAATAAATATGTATGAGGATCTACCACAGAGAAAGATTGTGGATTTATGGCAAGAACTTTTGTATCCAGAAACTCCTGCTGGAAGATCAATTATTGGCCCAAAGGAAAACATCCTTTCTTTTAACAGAAATGATTTTGTTGAATATCATGCTCAACATTATGTTCCTGCAAAGACAGTAGTTGTTGTCGGTGGTGGGATAAATGAAAAGGAGGTTATTTCACAAATAAAGTCTATATTTGGAGCAATTGAAAACTCAAAAGCCGTAACTCGTCCAAAAACAAAATTTATACAGACAAAACCACAAACACTTATTACATATAAGAAAACAGATCAAGCACATCTTATAGTTGGATTCAGATCTTTTGATCAATATAATAAAAAAAATCATGCCTTAAAAGTTGCAGCGACTGTATTGGGTAAAGGATTTAGTTCACGATTGTTTACAAAAATGCGAGATGAACTTGGTCTTTGTTATTACACAAAAGCAGAAGTTGATACTTATACAGATAGAGGAGCTTTTATTGTACGTTCTGGTGTTACTGTTGCTCGAGCACAAGAAGCATTGTCTGTTATTATGGAAGAATTTAAAAAATTAAGAGACATCAAAATCCCAAAGGAAGAATTGCAAAAAGCAAAAGATTATCTCATCGGTAATTTTTCAATAGGTTTAGAGACTTCTGAAGATGTTGCAGATTACTTTGGTTTCCAAGAACTTTTGCATGATGAGATTCTCAAACCAAAAGAGCTTATTGCAAAGATTAAAGCGGTTACGTCCGAAGATATACAAAAAGTTCTTAAAGAAATTATGAAAGAAAAGAACTTAAATTTTGCGATTATGGGTCCTTTTAAGGAGACAGAAAAGCAATCATTTGAAAGTCTATTAAAGATATAGGAGGCTTTTACTTGTATCGTTTTGTGATAGTATGAACTATATGAAAGACTCAAATCAACCAATATCTATTCATATTACAAGTGGGACCATAATTAAAGGAATTGTTATTTTTATTCTTGTTTATCTTGGATTTATTTTAAGAAATCTTTTATTAGTGATGCTTACATCTGTTGTTATTGCCTCTGCCGTAGAACCTATTACTCGCTGGCTTATGAAGCGAAAGATCCCAAGATCTCTTTCTGTGATTATTATTTATCTTTCTGTATTTATAATTATCACTGGGATTACAACAGTAGTTCTTCCACCTCTTGCAAATGATATAAAAGCAACTCTTGTAACATTGCCACAATATGTTCAGGCTATTAGTCCTCAGGATCTAGAGAAGATACCGGGTCTATCATTAGTATTTAATCAATTCACAAACTCATTCAGTTCAGGAGATCTTATTCAACAGGTTGGTGGATACGCAGGTAAGGCAACATTTGGTTTTTTTCAAACAGCAGGAACGATTTTCGGAAGTTTGCTTAGTTTTGTGATGATAATTGTTATCTCATTTTATCTTGCTGTACAAGATGATGGGGTTTCAAATTTTCTAAGAATCGTAACTCCAATAAAGCACGAAAAATATATTATTGATCTGTGGAAACGTTCACAGAGAAAAATAGGTCTTTGGATGCAAGGACAACTTCTGCTTGGAGTAATTGTGGGTGTTCTTACTTATTTAGGATTAAGTATACTTGGTGTTCAAAATGCTCTCTTGCTCGCACTTATTGCTGCAGTATTTGAACTTATTCCAATTTTTGGACCAATCCTCTCTGCTATTCCGGCAATAGGTATGGCTCTTATTCAAGATGGATTTAGTCTTGCTCTTATTACCCTAGGTTTATATCTTATTATTCAGCAATTTGAGAATCATTTGATTCACCCATTAGTAGTTAAAAAGATTGTAGGTATTCCATCATTGCTTGCAATTATCTCTTTGATTGTCGGTGCTCAATTGGCAGGATTTTTGGGTATGATAATTGCTGTCCCAGTTGCTGCTGCATTAATGGAATATCTCTCTGATGTAGAAAAAGATAAAGTTGCAGAACTTGAAAAACTCAATATCAGAAATTAACTATACGTGTATGAAAGATAAAAAAAGTTTCTATATAACAACCACATTGCCATATGTGAATGCAAAACCACATATTGGTTTTGCTATTGAAGTTATTCGTGCTGATGCGATTGCACGGTTTATGAGAAAGATGGGGAAGAACGTATTTTTTAATACAGGAACAGACGAACATGGTGTAAAAATTTATCTTAAAGCACAAGAAGAAGGAATTACTGCACAACAACTGGTTGATAAAAATGCAGAGTTATACAAAGAACTAATGCAAAAACTTACTATCTCAAATGATGCATTTATTAGAACAACAGATGAAGTGCATATTAAATCTGCTCAAGCATTCTGGAATGTGTGTAATGAGAAAGGGTATATTGAGAAGCGAACCTATTCAGGATTGTATTGTAGAGGATGTGAATTATTCAAAACAGAACGGGATCTTGTTGATGGTAAGTGTGTAGATCACCCGACCACTCCACTTGAAGAAATTTCAGAAGAAAATTATTTCTTTTTATATTCAAAATTCGCAAACGATTTACTTGCGCTTTATGAACAAAAAGATTTTGTAATTCCTGAATTTAGATTAAATGAAATACGGAATCAAATCAAAGAAGGTCTTGAAGATTTTAGTATTTCT
>CAZDRR010000024.1:0-12077 GCA_964507955.1 uncultured Candidatus Saccharibacteria bacterium
AGAAGTTGTAGAAGAAAAGAAAGACTAAATAAAAGAGAAAAGAGCAGGTGGACCCTTTGGGTCCACCTGCTCTTTTCTCTTTTATAAAAATATGTATAATCAAAACACCTTATCCAAATCCTCGATAAGCTGTGAGAGTGTATGCGCAAGTGGTGAAATTGGTATACACGCACCCTTGAGGTGGGTGTGCCTTCGGGTGTGGAGGTTCAAGTCCTCTCTTGCGCACAAAAAATACTTAAACCTTACAAAATATTTCATTTGAATATATTTCTAGTTAAGTTTATTATAATGGAGAACCCGAACAAAATCCTGAAATGAACTCATCTTCAAACACGAAAGAACTCGAAGACACAGCTATCGCACTTCTGGAAGAATTATCAACACGTGCTCAAACACTTCAAATTCCACCAGCCAATGAGTTTTTCTGCCGTCTCAAGAAAGCTCTTATGGATAGGAAGGAGGAAATACTAAGAAAAGGTGGAATTTTCGATGTTGGCGCGTTTGTTGAATACGGAAGAGGATTGATTGCTTCGGTTGGGAACGCTTGTTCTCATCCTGCAAAAGCTTCACTTCTCTGAAGTCAGGAACAGTTTCTGTGTTTTTGAAGGGCCGCCCACTTTTTGTTGGGCGGCCTTTTCTGGACATTTAACTATAAACTTAGTACTATCTTGTCACACATACTGTGTATATGGCGACTATGGTGTAACGGTTAACACAGCGGTCTGTGGATCCGCTGATTCGGGTTCGATTCCCGATAGTCGCCCCAAAAAACAAAACACCTAACATGCAACGTTGGGTGTTTTGTTTTTAATTCTTCTAAATAAAATTTATTTACATTTTGTTTATATTTTTCTCTAAATTATTTTTCTTTTTGATATACTATATTTAATGGAATCAAAATCTAATTTCGAAGCACCTCAACTAGAAGAAAAAATTTCAACGCTTGAACAAGAGCTTGCTTTTTTACGTTCACAAATAATTGATAACCAAAAAAAAGTTCCTGAAAAAACAATTGAAGAACATTCAAAAGAATTAGTTACAAACATCTCTGAAAATAAACAAGATATCTACCATGAAAGTTTTATCCAAACAGAAAAACAATTGGATGAGATAACTCTTCAATTAAAACCTGAAAAGCATGATGAAACAATGGCTTCTCTGATTGAAATTATCAAAAAGCATGGGCTTATAAATGCTATTGAAATTGTTTCAAGATTACAAGATGCTCATATTTCTGATGATTTTCATAGGTTTATTGTTGAATATGTGAAAGAGGGTTATCCTGTTTATAAAAAAGAAACAGAAGAGTCCCTAAGATTAATTAAGAGGGTATTGTATGAAGTTTTAATTCCAAAAAGAGAACATTCTGAAGAAAATTCTCAGGAACACATTCACAAGATGTATGCGTTGCTTGCAGGAATAAAATCCATTTCTGAATATGGTGACGAACACATAACTATTGAAATTACTAATCCTGTAGGAGAGAAACATTTTGCAGTCTATATCTCTGTGTATGAAAAGATAAAAGACATATTTGAGAAACAACTTATATCCATTTTTCCTTCAAGCAAACTGATTCCACAAAAGGATGATTTTAATGTTTTTGTACCCTTTGGTTCACATGCTGTATATTCAGCTGAGCTTAAGGAGATTGGTGCACGACCTCTAAAATCTTTTGAAGAATTTCAAATTGACCCTCTTGATACGCTCGTTGGAGTATTTACTAAATTAGAACAAATGTCAGATGCTGCTTGTGTGCAATTTGTGATTAGACCAGGAAAAGGATTTTATACAAAAAACTATGCGAAGGCTTTACCAAAAGTTGAGAAAGGAGAGAATCCAGATGAGTTATATATGAGAGATAAATTGTCAGACAAGTTTATCTATGGAACAAATAAAATACTGAGAAATATAATAGATACAGCATCTTCTCTTGGAAGTGAAGAAAAATCAAAAGACGAGAAAAAAATAAATCAATTTCTTATTGATGGAATTAAGCAAAAAATTAAACACGATATTTATTCTGTAAATATTAGAATAATTACCTCAAGTGATTCAGAAGTGCGGGCGAGAAGTATTGCGGGAGAAATAAAATCTTCATTTGATCAATTTATACACCCAACAGGAAATAAAATAATTTGGCATGAACATGTGAGAGATGCAAAGTCTATTATCAAGAAGTTTATTTATAGGCAATTTGATTATGAATATGAAATGCCACTTAATTTATCTGAAATTTCAACACTAATTCATTTTCCTGATGAAAGTAAAGAAACAAGTTCTCAATTAAAACGACTATCAATGACTACTGCTCCTGCACCATATACTATTTCAGATAATGAAGGGATTTTACTTGGAAGCAATGAGCATGCTGGCAATACTTCTGATATAAGAATGAAATCAATTGATAGACTTAGACATATGTATGTAATTGGGCAAACCGGTACAGGTAAAACAACACTTCTCAAGAATATGATTATTCAAGATATAAAAAACGGGGAAGGGGTTTGTATGATTGATCCACACGGTTCTGATATTCAAGAAATTCTTGCTTCTATACCTGCAGATCGACTTGAAGATGTTATTTATTTTGATCCAAGCTATACCCAGAGACCTATGGGACTTAACATGCTTGAATATGACATACGATTTCCTGAGCAAAAAACTTTTGTTGTGAATGAAATGATGAGTATTTTTAATAAATTATTTGATATGAAAGTCGCTGGAGGGCCAATGTTTGAACAATACTTTAGAAATGCAACAATGCTGGTAATAGATGATCCTGAGTCAGGAAATACACTTCTGGATGTTTCTCGTGTTCTTTCTGATCAAACATTTAGAAATATGAAAATTTCTAAATGTAAAAATCCAACAGTTGTACAGTTTTGGACAGAAATTGCCTCAAAAGCAGGTGGAGAAGCTTCGCTTGCAAATATTGTTCCTTATATTACAAGTAAGTTTGATGTCTTTTTATCAAACGATATTATGAGACCGGTTATAGCACAAAAAGAATCTAGTTTTGACTTCAGAAAAGTGATGGATGAAAAAAAGATTCTTCTTGTAAATCTTGCAAAGGGAAGACTTGGAGATATCAATTCAAATCTTATCGGTCTTATTATTGTTGGAAAACTATTAATGGCGGCACTTTCACGAGTAGATTCGCTTGGAAAAGATTTTCCTCCGTTTTATTTATATATTGATGAATTTCAAAATGTTACAACAGATTCTATTTCCGCAATTCTATCAGAGGCAAGAAAGTATAAATTAAGTTTATGTGTTGCTCATCAGTTCATTGCTCAACTTCAAGATAATATAAAAAATGCTGTGTTTGGTAATGTGGGCAATCTGGCTGTGTTTAGAGTGGGGGCAGAAGATGCAAAGTTTTTTGAGACACAATTTTCACCTCGATTTGTTCAAAAAGATATTATGAATATTGAAAACTTTAATTTTTATTTGAAAATGCTTAATCAAGGGGTTCCTCTTGATCCGTTTAATGTAAAGTTACCACCAAAACAAGAATTTGATCTTAGTAAAGTAGAGGACATGAAGCAACTTTCATACCTTAAATATGGAAAAGATCGAAATGAGGTTGAAGCAGAAATTATGAAATCTTTACAAAAGAATTTGTGATGCTTCTTTACAAATAACAATATTAATGATATTGTTATGGAGTAAGTATCGAAAACTATTGTGTCTTTGAGGAAGCTGTCGTGTGATAGTTGAACGTAGAGAACTGTGTGTGTCATGCTTACATTTAGTAGTTTTAAGAACAATAAATGGAAAACAAAAAAAGACTTTTCGTTGGAGGTATTCCTTACCGAACAACTGAAGAAGCATTACAAGAAGCATTCGCACAAGCAGGAACAGTAGTTTCAGCTCGAATCATCAAAGAACGAGAAACAGGAAGATCAAAAGGTTTCGGTTTCGTAGAAATGGAAACTGAAGAAGCTGCACAAGCTGCAATCGACATGTGGAACGGAAAAGAATTTGATGGACGAGAATTGATTGTAAACATTGCTCGAGCTGAAGAAAAACGACCTTCAAATGGAGGCGGATTCGGAGGAAATCGAGAATGGAGACGATAATCTATTTGTAAACAAAAACCCTGGGCAAATGCTCAGGGTTTTTGTTTTCCATCTGATAGAATACATATGATGAAAATAATTTCTACATTTTTTCATAAGAATGAAAGGTGGCTTACTCCAATTGTTTTATTTGGTGGTTTTATTTTGGACAGCTTAACTTTAAGAAGATCAGATCTTCTTGCGGAAAACATTCTTCTCGGAGTTTATTTCTTAATTATTTTTATTGGTATTTTGCTTTGGCATAAGTTTGAAACAAGAAGAATTAAAAGTCCAAAACATCTTGAATATCAATCACTTATATTTTTACTTATTCAATTTGCATTTGGAGGACTTTTTAGTTCGTTGACCGTATTTTATGTTAAAAGTGCTTCTTTTTTTGCGAGCTGGCCTTTTATATTGTTATTGTTTGGTGGGATGATTGCTACTGAGTATTTGAAAAAACATTTTACTCAATTTTTGGTTCAAATTGGAACTCTTTATATTCTACTTTTTGCTTATTTTATTATGTTAGTACCATTGTTTGTTGGTTCTATAAATTCTTGGGTTTTTGTGTTGAGTGGAATTTTGAGTTTAATTGCAATATTTAGTTATGTGTTTATTTTTAACGGATATGTTCCAAAACTTATAAAAGGAAAAGAAAAACAGGTTTTAGCTGTAATAATGTCTGTCTTCTTAATTATAAATGTTTTCTATTTTACAAACATAATTCCTCCAATACCTCTTGCATTAAAAGATTCTGGTGTGTATCAGAAAGTAGATAAAAAAGACGGACAATATATATTCTATAATTTTAAAAATAGATTCTCTCTCAAAGATTTAAAGCAAGAATATACTATCCCTGGTAACAGTTCAGTATATTTTTATTCATCTGTATATGCGCCTGTAAAATTTAAACAAAAAATTATTCATAATTGGCAAAAGAAAAATATAAAAGGTGAGTGGGTTACTATTTCAAAAATTGATTTTCCAATATATGGAGGAAATGATGCTGGGTACAGGGGTTATTCTATTAGTAACAAAATAACAGTTGGTGAGTATAGAGTTATTGTTGAGACTGATCATGGACAGGTTTTAGGCGGAGAAACTTTTATTGTGAAAAAATAATTCTTGTTAGTTAAATTATGCTGTTATAAATAAAAGGCGGACCCTTCGGGTCCGCCTTTTATTTATTGAATTAACCTTGCCGTGCTTTTCTTCTTGGATCCTTCTTATTAATTCGATAAAGCTTACCTCGTCGTCGTACGAGCTGATCTCCAGCTTTCTCTTTCTTGATTGATGATTTTACTTTCATGATAGGTGTATTTGTAGCATAAAAAAATGTTTTTGTAAATCATCTGTCAAAAAGTGATTAAAATGGTATATAATAAGGCATGACCTTAAAAAGTCGTTTTATTAGGTTTTATTTCTAAAAAATTATGAATACAAAATATACAGAATTGGCAGTAAAGATAGGTGCGGGAGTTCTTGGGCTCCTTGCTATCTTCTTATTAGCAAAGACCATAGGTGAAATAATTTCTTGGTCAAAAAATGATATTTACCCTTCAAAAACAATTACTATGATGGCAGAAGGTGAAGCGCTTGCTGTTGCTGATATTGCCTCATTTACATTTTCTGTAAACGAAGATGCTAAAACAAGTGATGAAGCACAAAAGAAAGCGACAGAAAAGATTAATAAAGCTCTTGAATATCTAAAAACAAATGGAGTTGAAGAAAAAGATATCAAAACTGAAAATTACTCTATTTATCCAAAATATGAAAATGTGGCTCCGTGTTATGCCTTTGATTGTCCAACTTCAGAACCAAAAATAGTAGGGTACACGGTTTCTCAGAGCATTAGAGTAAAAGTCAGAGATACTGAGAGTACTGGTAAGTTTTTGAGTGAACTTACAAAATTTGAGATTAATAATGTTTCAGGTATTACCTTTACTATCGATGATGAAGATGCACTATATGATATGGCTCGAAAAGATGCTGTATCAAAGGCTCAAGCAAAAGCATTTGCACTTTCAAAAGATCTTGGAGTAAAACTTGGAGATGTAATTTCTTTTAGTGAAGATAATTCTCAGTATTATCAAAACGATGCTTATGGTATGGGTGGTGCAGAAATGGGTGTTTCAATGAAAACTGCTGTTGCACCAACAATTCCTAAAGGGGAAAATAAATATACAACAAGGGTATATGTGACATACGAACTTAAATAAAACGATTTCTATTTTGAAAAAGGCGGACCCGAAGGGTCCGCCTTTTTCTTTACAAGAATTAAATAATCACATACACTACCCACATGATTATTTCAGGTAAAGAAATACGGACTAAATATATAAAAACTCTTCAAAAGAAGGTTGCAAAAATGGAACATAAGCCTGTACTTGTGATTATTCAAATAGGTGAAAACAAAGCTTCTACTGTATATATCAATCAAAAAATTAAATTTGGAAAACTTCTTGGAGTTCCTGTTGAGTTTTATCAGCTTGAACAAGATGTTACTCTTGAATTTATTCAAAAACTTATCGGTGATTTTAATAATGATGAAGATATTTGTGGAATTATTGTTCAACTTCCTCTCCCAAAAAAACTTCAAAAGTTTCAATTTGAAATTATTGATTCAATTGCACCAGAAAAAGATGTCGACGGACTTACTTCCGTAAACCTTAAAAAATTAATGAGTAACGAAGAAGGATTAATTCCTGCGACAGCAAAAGGGATTATTACTATGCTTGAAGAATCAAACATTGAGATTGCAGGTAAACATATTGTAATTGTTGGACGATCTCTATTGGTTGGAAGAAGTCTCTCACAACTTCTTCTAAATAAAGATGCTACGGTTACAGTGTGTCATTCTAAGACTAAAAATCTTACTTCTATTACAAAGAGTGCAGATATTATTATTACAGCAACAGGTTCGCCAAAACTTATTACAAAAGAGCATGTAACTAAAGGTCAGACAGTAATCGATGTTGGGATTACTTCAACAGGAGAGCTCATCGAAGGTGATGTTGATTTTGAAGAGGTTTCTAAGATTGTAGAGAATATTTCTCCTGTACCAGGCGGAGTAGGTCCCATGACAGTGCTCAGTCTTTTTGAAAATCTTATTGAAAAATAAGGGTTTGACTAATACTTCTCTTAGTAGTATATTATTGACATGAGACCCCCAAAAGGGGTTTTAAAAATGACCAAAACATATGAATATTTTTAATTTTTTAAGAGATGTAAAAGGTGAGATGAAGCACGTTAACTGGCCAACACGAAAACAGACAGTAACATATACATTACTTGTTATTGTTGTTTCTATTTTCGTGGCAGCATATGTTGGTGTTTTTGATCACATCTTCACACTCGGAATTGAACAACTTACTAAATAATTTCTCAAGGTATGTCAAAACAACAACAACCAACCCGAGATCGAAACTGGTACGCAATCCATACATATGCAGGATATGAAAATGCTGTACTTAGAAATCTAAAACAAAGAATCGAATCTTACGGAATGGAAGACTATATTTTTAATGTAGTTGTTCCTGTAGAAAAGAAAATCAAAATTAAAGGAAACAAACGAGCAGAAGTAGAGGAAAAAGTGTACCCCGGATATGTTCTTGTAGACATGATCGTGACAGATGATTCATGGTATGTTGTACGAAACACACCTCGAGTAACAGGATTCGTAGGAGCAGGAGTATTCCCAGTTCCACTTTCAAAGAAGGAGGTAGATGAATTATTCGCACGAATGTCTAATGATACAACAAAACATGCAATTGATATTGAAGTTGCTGATGTTGTAACAATTGTAGATGGTCCATTTAAAGATTTAGAAGGAAAAGTTGAAGAAGTTGATTCTGAGAGAGGAAAAGTAAAAGTTCTTGTATCTATGTTTGGTCGAGAAACTCCAGTAGAATTAGACTTTTTGCAAATTAGAAAGATTTAATAGAACTTGCTAAATAAAGAAAATAAGATAATATAACCACACTATGGCAAAGAAAATAACAAAAGTAATCAAACTTATCGCACCTGCAGGTAAGGCTACACCAGCTCCACCTCTTGGACCTGTGCTTGGACAAGCAGGAGTAAACATTGCTGAATTTACACAACGATTCAACGCTGATACACAGTCACGAATGGGAGAACTTGTACCAGTTGTACTTACAGTATATGAAGACCGAACATTTTCAATGGAATATAAAGTTGCTCCAGCTTCAGATCTTATCAAGAAGGCAGCAGGAATCTCATCTGGTTCAGGAACAAATCTTACTAAGAAAGCAGGATCAATTACAAAAGCACAAGTAAAAGAAATTGCAGAAAAGAAAATGCCTGATCTTAACGCAACAGATATTGAAGGTGCAATGAAAATAATTGAAGGTTCTGCTCGAAGTATGGGTGTGGAAGTTAAGTAATCTATTAAATTAAAAGAAAAAGCCGCGATGATGTCGCGGCTTTTCTTTTGGTTTGAGTTTTCAAAGTTTGCGGAGCCAGTGCTCAAAAGTTACTGGAATGATAGTGTTTGGGGAAGACCCAAGTACACGAGTGTCTGTTTCTGGTGAAGCCAGAAGGCTAATCCTTTCACAGTAGTACGATGCTCGCCGAAAGTCATCTGGGATTTTTGGGAACATCGGACCGTCCTGAAGGATTATATCCATTCTTGCCAGAAAGATGTCTCCAGTTGTGGGAAGTACTTCTTGAAACAAGTCCTCATTACTTCCTACCAAACAAATATTGTCCTCATCGAGGATATCATTTGGCTGTATGTTGGAGACCTGAATCAGTGAACTGTAATGGTGTATTTCTTCTGGTGTACCAGACACGACCAAAGGGAGATTTGAAGAATTGGCTGATTTTGTTAAAAAATCGCACCACTCCGTCAAATTTATCCATGGGATATGTCCTCTAAAGCCAGTTAAATAACCACGGGAATTGCATGCAGCGATGATTGTTTTCATAACCAAAAAGAGGGAGAGCTGTTTAATTAATTTTAAACTCTTTATCTGGAAGTACAACTAGACTAGAAAGATTATTTGGGTTCTATTTTATAATTTAAAAGAAATACATCTTGTTCTAACGGAGTAGAAGAAATGAGCTTTAAATTTACTTTGTTTTCTTTTGAAAAAAGAGGCACTCCTTCACCGAAGATAATTGGTTCTATCGTTATAAATAGTTCATTTACTAAACCTGATTCTAGAAAGAGGGAATAAATAGAACTTCCACCACATATGGCAACTGACGAATATCCTTCATCTTCAAGTTTTTTTAATAAAATTGCGGGCTGTTCCTGTGTTGCTTCTACTCCTTCAATATTTAAAGGTTTTGAGGTGTACACAATCATCTTTCTCTCTGGTAACGCTTTACCAATTGTTTCAAAAGTGGTTCTGCCCATTATGATTACACCAGCTTCTTTGGTCTTTTTCTTAAAAAATTCTTTGTCTGCACCACTTGTCCAAGACATGGAATTAGTATGATTCTTAGGTCCTATAAATCCATCAAGAGATTGAGCAGCAATAATAAATGTATTAATCATACGGCTATTATAACCCATAAAATTAAAGGGTCTATGGGTGTTGATTGCCTTTTAACTTTGAATTTGTATAATCATACTACATATGGCCACTTCCAAGATTACGGTTAAAGATGTGCTGAATCCCTGTCTAGACCCTCATAAGCGTTTTATTAAGAATGCTCAAGAATTAGAAAAACTTGTTAAAGATTTAAAAAAGAAAAACCATAAAATCGTTCTTACTCAAGGTGTGTGGGATCTTGTCCATGAAGGTCATGCAAAGTATCTAGAAAAAGCAAAATCTTTTGGAGATGTTTTGATAGTAGGTGTTGACTCCGACGCTTTAACAAAACAAAGAAAAGGTCCAAACAGACCAATTGTTCCTGAGACAGAAAGGATACGAATGATCTCACACTTAAGACATGTTGATATTTTAACTATTAGAAATATCGGAGAGGATATAGGAGATCTTATACGTCTTGTTAAACCGGATATTCTGATTGTTTCAAAAACAACAAAAGATTTTACAACTCAAATGAAAAAAGACTATAAAGGAATTTGTGGAAAGGTTGTAGATCTAGAACCACAAGCAACAACTTCAACAACAGGGAGAATTAGACAATTAAGTATCGAGGGTGCAGAAAAACTCGCTCAAAAGATAAAAAAACTTACAGATGATTTTATTGAAGAAATCAGAAATGGAAAAGAATAATAAAAAGCTTGTCATTGCTCTTGTTCCCGCTATTCATACGGGATATGTGTCTTTTTTTAAAAAATATAAAAATTCAAACCTTTTACTTGTGGGAAAAAGTTTTTTTAAAGAGTTTCCAACTTTAGAACGAGATGTAAGATGGTCCAAAGAAAGTGATGTAATAACAATGATTCAATCTTTAAAGATTTTTAAAGACATCTCTATTTTAGAAAAAAAGAATATTAAGAATATTCCTAAAAATATTGAAATTATAATGCCAGAGGACGATATTCTTAGAAAGTTTGTTCAGACATATTTACCTAATCATAAAGTAACATTCAAAAATATTTTCTTGAGATGGAATTGGAAAAATGCAACTCATATAAAAAGTAAACCAAGTTCATTTGGAACTGTTACAAAAAAGCAATTTGCTCGTGATGTTTTAAAAATATTAGAAAAAGAAGCACAAAAGTCCAGTGATTGGTGGAGACAAATATCATCCGCACTTATTAAAGATGGAAAGATAATTCATACGACATACAATCATCATCTTCCAAGTGATTATAATCTTGATTTATATGGTGATCCAAGAAGTAATTTTCAGGCAGGGGAGCATATAGATAAAAGCACTGCGATTCACAGTGAAGCCGGTATGGTTGCATGGGCAGCGGGAGAAGGGGTTTCTATGAAAGGTCTTGATTTGTATGTTCATACATTTCCATGTCAAAACTGTGCAATGCTTATCGCAAAAGCAGGAATTAAAAATATTTACTTTAAAGAAGGGTATTCAAATTTAAACTCAGAAGATATTTTGAAGGCATATAAAGTGAAAGTTTGGCGGGTTATTGACTAAGTTACATTTTTAATGTAAAAATAGGTGGGTTTCTTTCCCAATTAACCAATCAATTCAACAACCAAAGTAGAAAGGAGGGCCTATGGCCCAAGTGTACGCATATCCAAGACCGGATCCAAAGAAAGACCATGTTTTACCCATCGTTGTAATTGCTGTCCTAGATGTCAGCGGCATCTATGGGGAACTTAGCAACGAGCCGCGGCTTCTAGTCGCTCATCGGGGAAGCAAAGTTTCCTATTGCAAGGATTCCTGGTCTTTCCCTGCGGGGTTTATCGACAATCGGATCTCCCGAACGAAAGGTGTATCTCCTCACTCTGCTTTGTTTCAATCACGAATGGAACTCGCAAGTGAATTGGGACTTTTTCAAGAGGACTTTGTTCCTGAGACTGTCTCAGTACCCGTGTGTGTTGACCACTACCTTCGTGATGATCAGCAAGAAGGGAAGAAGTTCGATACCTTTTTGGTGGCCGAGCAAATTGTTCAGCCGCAGAATGTCTATCTCAACTGGGAGCATACGAACCTTCTCTGGATTCCAGTTGCAGAGCTCATTACGGGCAACATGAAGCGTATCCCAGAACAGCAAACTCCCAATTTGATTCCTGATATCGGGCGTCTTCGTCCGGTAATGGAGTCTCTCCATAGACAGTGGCTTGCTCGGATCCAGAACGATTGAGATTCGGATTCAATTTCAAAAAGCGCGACCGGCTTCCGGTCGCGCTTTTCCAATTTTATTTATCCAACTCTTGCGATTACACCAACCGAACTATCATACTCTTTATGTTTTTTATCAGGTTCAATAAGATGAAAATGAAGATGTTCAACCGATGCTCCTGTATTATTTGATGTCCCAAATCTCATCATAAGAGTTCCACCTTTTATTTTTTTATCTTTTGTGAGTTTTTGAATAATTTTTAATTTATCTTCAAACGCAGCTTTTGGAAGTTCTTCTATATGACAAATATGCTT
>CAZDRR010000025.1:0-7213 GCA_964507955.1 uncultured Candidatus Saccharibacteria bacterium
TAAAAGCATTCTATCATTGGAATGTATTCTTTTTTAGAAAATTGAGCTTTTGGTTTTTTCACTTTTAAACCATTTCTAGCAGGATCATGATCTACAGCTGCAGCCCAAGCATGAGTACTCCATTGAGTATCGCTTCCACGTTTTTGTCTAAAATTATAACAACCTCCAAACAAATCTATTCCCAATTCATTAATTTTAGCTGCACCATAATGATTTAATATGTTTGAGTATATTCTTTCAAATGATGAAGCCAATAATTTATGACATCTCATTGTTTTTACCTTAGAGGTTGGTTCCCAAGCTATTCTAAATTCAAATGGTAAAACTATAGAAACAAGTTTCGTATCTTCTACAGTTAACACATTTCCCAAATATTTGTTAAAGTCTGATTGTGAAGCAAATGAATTTTTCATATTAAAAACAAAAATAGTTAGATACAAATATATCTAACTATTAAAAAATAAACATCTCTAATTCATAAATTAACCCGAGCAATTAATGCAATCTCCTTCTGATGATTCTATATTTCTAACAAATTCACCTATTTCTTCTTTTAATTGTAAAATTTCTTCTTCAACTTCGCATCTTTCAAATAAAGAAAGATTTCCAGATTCTATTTGTTTTTCAAGCTCAACTATTTTAAGCTTTTTTTCAGAAATGTCTAAAATGTCCATGTATTAAAGTATTTTTTACAATGTAAATGTAACAATTTAATATTTACCACATGGAACATTTAACATCTTACTTTCCAATTATCTCAATTTTTATTGAGTCATCTACTTCATTTCCAAAAACATCCCATCCTTCTCTTTTTGTTCTTGCAAACATTTCCAAACATTTTTTGCCTTCACCGGCTATTTTCTCAATTCTTTCAATAATTTCAATTGGTTTTCTAGAATGGATTTTATCTTTTGAAGTAAAAAGAACTTGATGCTCTTTAGTGCTACCTTTTGGTTTAGGTCTTGAACCTTTAGTAAAAAGTAAAACAAATTCTGTTTTTTGAAATGTCCAAGGACCAGGATTTCCATGATGTTTTACCCAAACAAAAGCTACAGATTTATATTTGAATCCCCATTTATTTCCTACTTGAATAGCTGCTTCCATAAAAGCAGATGTTGTCCACATGAACAATAAACATCCTTTTTTATCTACTACTTGTTTTACATTAAGATTTAAAATATCCTCAAAATTCATTACATCGTAATGATTTTCTGGTTTTACATGTTGCATTCCTTGATTGTAAGACCATGGAGGATCTGCGTATATTATTTGATATTTCATTTTTTGAAGTAGTTATTAATATCTTTGTTTAAAAACATGCATACTTTATAATAATTAAGTAAATCAGGCACATGACCTTTCTCTATTCTATGCAATATAGTAATAGATATGTTTGATAATTTTGATACATTACTCAATGTTGAATTACCTCTAACTTCTCTTAAATCTTTAGATAATTTACCTATATCAAAAATATTTTTTAATTCTTCTTGCTTTGACATATTTTATTAAAATGTATGGCGGCAATGCCGCCATGTTTATAAAAAACAGCTTAAAATTATTACCACTAAAATAAATAAAACAAATTTTAATGATAATTTTTCCATTTCTCTCATGATTCTTCAGTGTTTAATGTTGTATTTGCAAATTCCCAAACCATATCAAACTTAAAACAAAGTCTACCGTTAATTATTTCGCCTTTAGAAGAGACAAATCTTTTTAATGGCGCTTGACCTTTACCCAAAGCTCTAGCTAATTGACGGGTATAAGCTATTGAAGATCCACCAGGTTTTCTTTTTATTGAGACTATCTCATCATCGTTTAAGCCAGATACTTGAGTTGTTAAATAGGCTTGATTATTTAAAATCAATACAGCCAACATTTTGTCACTACCTTCAGTTATTTCAAGAAGATTAGTTAACTGTTTGGAAAACTGTATATGATCTAAACTTTCAGGCACTCTAATGAACAAATCTTCTTTTGGTATTTGCGCTGTTCTGAATTTAAAAAATTGAGCCCCTTCAACATTAAATGTTTTCATAGTAAATTAGATTTTAGAAATTAGAATAGAATCGTTAGAATTTAAAGAAATTTTCAATGGTGATCCATGTGAAGAAATTTCTAAACCATCAGGATGTTCATTTATTAAATAAACAACATCACCTATAGTTACTTCAACGTAGGCAACTTTAATTGGAGGTTTTTGAGAAATACTTGATTTACATGTTTCAGTAATTATTTCTCCATTACATTCAATTATCATAAGAGATTAGAGTTTAGCGTTAAAGGTTAAATTGATTTGTTTGCCTGTTTTATTAAAACGCCGTTAATTGAAGCATTAACTATTTCAAAAGTAAACTCTTCAGGTTTTAACTTATCTGAAATTAATTTGAGTTTTTCGCTTTTTTCATTAGCTGCCCAATAAATACTTTCCATTATAGAATAAGATTTTTGAACATCTATCAACTGAATCATTGATTCTTGATATTCTTCATCAAGGACAACTGATGCATTAATAGCAGCTTCTGTTGGTTTTGTTGAATTTTCTGAAAGCTTCAATTTCCATTTTTTAAAAAGCCTAGCTTCAGTTTTTTTCATTTCAAACTTCATTTCTGAAACCATAGCTTCAGCTTCAGCTTTTAGAAGACCTATTCTATTTTTAATCACAGCAAATGTTAGTAATTCGCCCATGATATTTGAATAGTCTATTTTTACCAATTCATCAACATCAATATTTGAATCAATGTCTTGAATATGAAGAACGTACATTTTGCCTGCTAACTCAACAGCAATCTTATTGCTATCGTTAATACTAATTGCTGCCATTATATTTATCTAACACTTTTGAGGTTTTATAATATATTACATTGTTGTGGGTTACTGAAACTTGTTCGTAGATAGGATCTCCAGTTGGCTTAGAATTCTTTCTAAAGTAAGAGTTTTCTACGACACCTGAAACTATACGATCTTCATTAGAAATCTTAAAGGCAACAATTTGACCTTTTTTGTATTTAGTTTCCATAGAAGCATAATGACCTCTTTGAACATTTTTTCTTTTAGGTTTTACAACTTCTTCTTCTTGAGAATATTGCTCTTCTTCACCTATAAAATATGGTTGATTTAGCAATTTTACGCTTTGGCCATCTAATTCAATGCCGTCAACGATAGTACTTGAATCTTCATTTGAAGAATCAGGTAGTTTTGTACCTAATAAATCAGATAATTGTTCTTCAGAATAAGAAGATAGCGCTTCTTGATTTTTCTTGAAGGCTATAGATAGTAGCCCTTTATTTTGATTAGGGAATTTATCAAGATAAAAAGATACAAACTCATCTTTTTCCATTAAGAAAGAGTTTTTCAATACGTCTTGATCATTTCTGTTGAATTTTTCAACAACTTGCTGATTTTGCTCTAAGGTTTCCATTATTACTGATTTTAAAAAATTATAAATTTATTTTTTAACAATGTTGTATTTTTTATTTAATGCTTCAAAATTCTTATTTAGAAATTCTTTAGCATCATCCAATGAAGACGGAACGTATTTCAATAAAATCCATTTCCACTCACAATTAGGATTTCCATCTTCATTAATGTCATCTTTAATAACCATTAACCTTATTCTAAAGGTTTCAGGTTCTATACTACCAACATCCACTTTTTTTATTTTAATTATGTGTCGCGGTAGATAAAAAGCTCTATATCTACCTGTAGATTTTACCGTTTTGAAAGTAAACATTGTATTAGAGATTAGAGTGTTTATGTTTAATTGATATGCAAATATAGATTCTTTATCTCAAATAAAAAAATTTTTTGAGATATTTTTTTCAAAAAAGAAATGAAATGTAAAAGTCATTCATTGCGTGATATAAATCTTCATTTAAAGAATGTAATACATCAGGTAAAATCATATATAAGGCAAATGTTTCAGCAAAAGCTTCACTGTGTAAACATAATGCCGGTATGGAACCTTTACTACCTGAGTAAACCGACACGTACATTGGAGCCAATTTATCACAAATTGAACGACAGTTTCTAAAAATAATATCTTGTCTATAAACATCTTCAATTAAGTGACCTATTTCATGACAAATAGCCATATTTAAAAGCTGACTATCTGTTTCACAAAAGTCCAACGTAGTCCATTTAATTGGTTTTTTAACAATTGTATTTAAAGTAGGAGTTAATCTTTTCTTAGATATAATATTTTCCAACGAAGAAATATGAACAGTTTTGGTAGGATAAGATACAAAACGACCGGCTGAAGTAAGAGATTCGTTTACTTCAAATTTTCCACCTAAATTAAAAAAATGATTTAATTCTAAAAATATAGCTGGAGTAGTCATTGTCTTAGAGATTAGAGTGTTTGTGTTTAATTGATATGCAAATATAGACTGTTTATCTCAAATAAAAAATTTTTTTGAGATATTTTTTCAAAAAAGAAAAAATAATTTGCAACTTATTGATAATCAATGAAATAAAAATAGCTACCATCAATGACAGTAGCTATTAACTAATACATCTATGATGAAAATTATTCAAATCTTATAGTTACACCCTTAAATAGTGATGAACATATACATCCTTTTACAACTCTACCTTTTTTATCTTGACAAATAAATCCCGTTGAATACATATCTTTATCATCACAACAGAAGTATTTATACCCTGTTGATTTTACATCTACATATCCTTGATTTTCAAGTTGGACTTTACCTTTATTGAAATCATTATCGTTTTGACAAGAAATCAATAAAACAATTATTAAAATTGATAAAAACTTTTTCATTTTTTTTTGATTTTTGATTAATAAATTATCTTATGGCCCCAATCTCTATAAGAATCTATAATTTTCTTATCTAAATTATGACCCATTTCTCCAGCAACATTCCAAAAATATGCCCCACTTGAAGCATGTTCTGCAAAAATTTCATATCCCTTAGCATCATAATTTTTAGCCATTTCAAAAGGTAACATTTCAGCTATTTCTGCATTTTTATGAAATGGTTTATGATATGTATAATATTTAGCTGAACCTAATTCACCATTATGAATATTTCTTGCTACAGCAACAGCATGAAAATTTGTTTTTGGTAAAGCTATTTGTAAACCTCTAGTTAGAACACCTGTACTAATTACGGACCACATTTCATTTGGCTGTTCAATGTCTTTAAAAAGATCGTAACATACTTTAACTATACATGCAGTAACCAATGGATGTTTTAAACCTAAGGGTATAAAATAAGCATCATTTTTTTCATTGGCATATTTTTCAGCAATTCTATTTAGATTAGGCATTGCCGCAACTCTAACAAATATTGCTTTAGCTCCTTCTTCTATTACTGAAGCTTGATGATCACTTATTTCTTTAGATGAAGGCATGAAAAGTGTTAATTTCTTATCATACCTTTTACATAAACTTATCAAAGATTTAGGTGCCCAACCATATCTTGGAGCTACGTAAACAATTTCTTTTTGTTTTATAGAACTTATTAACAAATCACCAAATCTAGCCTTACTTCCAACACCTATCAAATCTTCACGTATAATTTTTCTACTTTTTTCTAATGGATCTTCCATTATTATTGGTTTAGGCAAAGGATCTTTCCAATCTTTAGCTATTTCCAAGTAATAATCTAAAGCTCTTTGAGAATCCATTCCAAATTTATCTTGATTTGAAATACCTATTTGTTTATTTGTAAACATTTTCCAATTAAGATTTTTAATTTGATATAATAAAACAATAGCTTCCCTATATGGGAAGCTACGCGGCATTTAATTCAATTATCGAAATGAAAAATTTTTAGAAAATTGCCATCCAACTTTAAAATCCGGTCTTGCATTTACCGTTACTTTAGACATTTTTTGTTGAGATAGGTTATTTCTATAATAATTAATATTTGAAAATTGCCATCCAACTTTAAAATCACGGTTTAAAATATTTGGCACGTTTGGTAGATTTCCGTAAACGGATTTATCTATCTTGATAACATTCCTAAAAGAGCAAGAAATAACGCGTAATTCATTTACTGAACAATCACTGATTTTTTGATCAAAATGATTTGCATGGTCAGTATTTAATGAAATACATGAATCTTTTTCAAGACATTTTTTAGGCGGTGAAGAGTTCGCCATGTAACAAAAAGTTACAAGGAAGAACAACAAAGAAAATACATTTTTCATAAATTGTTGTTTTGGTGAAAAATTGATTTAAAATTGACGATATAAAAATACAAATATTTGCAATATATAAAAAATAAAGTTTGAATTATTTAAAATTCTCTTAAAAAATATTGGCTATGTTTTTATTTAAAATGTAATGTGATTTACATTCTAAACCAGAATTTAGTATTGAAGGATTTAAAGATATTTTACCATTTTCATGTTCTACAAGATTCCAACCATTATTATTTAATGGTGTAACTGATTTACCTAAGCAACCACACAAACATAAATGAACCGCTACATTATATTCTTTACTTATGTAAAAAGTGTCTTGTTCTAATTCATCTGGAATAAATTCGGTAAAAACAGTTTTTATCTCAACTTTACGTAAAGTTTTCATTTTCTTAAAGTTTTATCAATGTTATATCTAATTCTTGTATATAAATAGATTCTATTTCTTTTGATCTTATTGATTTAGATAATATATGTATAGGTATAGATTTTATAGTAGCATATCTAGCGGCAGTTACCCATTCTTTTCCTAAAATATATTCTTTATTGTCTACAACTATTTTAATTTTCCTCATAAGATTCTATTAATTCTAATACAGATTTGTAAAATTTTATAATTTCTTGACTTTGTTCAAACTTCCATATATAAATTAAATTAGATATTTCACTAGTAGAACTAAATATTGGAGAATTGTTAATTAATAACTCCATGTGATATTTTATCCTAAATAAAACCAAATCTTTTAAAAATGTAAAAAAATAACCATAATCAAACAATATTGAATTATTTTCTGTTTTCTTTAGAATATTACTAATTATTGTTTCAGAATAACATGGGTTATTTTTTATTTTAAATACATAGCTATCTATATATTCCTCATGTTTTTGTATTAGTTTTATATCTTCAGATAAATAAGATACCTTGATTGAATTTTTTACATTCAATTCAAATTGATCCTTATCTGTACAAGTCTCTTTTATTTTTGAATTGTATACCTTTATTTGTTCAAGTATATAATTCTTAATATTTAAACATTTA
>CAZDRR010000025.1:7313-11660 GCA_964507955.1 uncultured Candidatus Saccharibacteria bacterium
AATAGGTTCTCACTATTGTTTTTATCGTAAATATACCAATATTCTTCTAATTGTTTTTTGATAAAATTGTTATTGAAAGACGCTGAACTGTAAAAGTAATGTTCTAATTCAAAAGATTTTGCCATTTCAAGGCTTATAGATTTTGCAAAATATTTATTTATAGAAGCAGATTTTTTCCATTCCAATATTTTAACATAAACTTCTTTAGGAAGATCTAAAACATATTGATCTTTTAATTCCTTAGAAATCATTAAGAGTATTTTTGAATCGCCTATATTTAAAACATGTTGAGGTATACATTCAATTTCTGAATTTAAAATAGGCCAAACTAGAAAATCGTTATCTATAGCCAATGATATTAATACTTTCTCAGATTTATTAAAATCATAATAAAAATCGTCTGAAGCGTCAACTATACTATCAATATCGAATTGTTTTTCTATATAGACCATAAAATTATTTTCTAATTAAAATATTTACAGGTTCTTTACCTAAAGAAATTAAAAACTTATCTACAGCAATAGCGGCATCTCTTTCATTGATAAATCTTTTTCTGCTACAACCATCAATACACATATACCATCTTAAATTTTTACCATCAGTTATTCCACTAACATATTTGTATTTACTTTTTACATTTCTACCACTAGAAGATGATGAACCTGCCATGTTTTTAATATTTTATTATTTAGACCAAGGACTATTATTCTTTAACATACGAAGGACAGCTGGAAAAATATGTTGTAAGTCATTAGCTGTCATACCACTTTTTTCAGCTACTACTGCCATTTGATGTGCTAACAGCGCTTCTTCTTCAGTATCTTCCGTAAAGAGCCAATTTTGCACCATTGGATGTGCAGGGAATACTTCTTTAACTCCTTTCTTATACTTAAAATTTAAAAGATTTTCCATTTTGATAATATCTAAAATAATTTAATTAGCACCCTTTTCATCAAATGTGTTAATAAAAATAGGGTCATGTAACCAATTACCAATAGCTATTTTTACGTAAAATATTGGTTACTTGCTGAGAACTCATTCACACTTTAGTGATAACTTTACACTATTATTCAGCTTCTAAAAGTGTTTTACGCTTGATTTCATCAATTCCTTTCTCAAGGGAAAAGTGTGTCTAGGGTTACCCCAATTACAACTACATTCCATTAGGTCTGTAGTAATAAGATCTTGTCAATTCAAGATTAGTATCTTTATGCAACATGATGGTATTTTTATCTACCTTAGGTGGTTAAACCGTTATACCTTAGCAGAATAATTAGTCCATTATCGAGTACTTATCTTTTCAAGGTGTCGCAATGAATTCACCTTTCGATTATATTGCATTGGATCAATGTTTAGCCATTTATTTGCTGAGAGCAAATTCAAACCATCTAAGACTCACTCAGACTTATTCCACGTGCCACTTCTCAATGTGGTAGTTCGATTTCTTAATTTTGGGTGTAGTTTATTTATTATCTAACATTAAATAAAAAATTGACCCTTTTCAATTGATTTATCTGATATTAAATAAAGTAAATTTTTAAATTCATCAGCTTTTTTATTATCGTTAAAGGTAAATATTCTTGGCGCTTGCCTTGGATTAAAAAATATTTTTATGTTTAAAGATTTTTTATCTTTATCCAAATAATCAATTAAAATATCACTTTTATTAAAAAAAGGAAATTTGGATAAATTACCATTATTGTGAAAAACTATAAATTTTATCTGTTTATAAAAACACCATCCCAAAACGTATTCTGGATTAAAATCTTGATTAGAAGAAATTACCGTTTGAGATAAAATATTTGAATTTATTTTTGTTTTTTTAAGTAATACTTCCATGAGTTTAGTTTTTTATGTATACAAATATATAAATTTTTACGATAAGTAAATACACTATATATAAAATAAAAAAGAGGATCTTAAATAAGATCCCCGTTTAAAAATAAATTAGGATTACAGAACACTTATTTAATTTTCTCAGAAATAAGAAAAGAAGCCACTTTATAGATTTTTTCAATAGAATTGAAATCATCTACACATTTTTTCATTATTTCAATATCTGAATTATTCATTTCAATAAAAGAACTATCCCCTAATGAAACACCAAATAGATTATTATCTTTAAATATAAAATCAAAAATTTTTGATTCTAATTCTTTTTTATTTGAAAAACCTATACCAAAATAATGGTTTTTATCAAAAATGCAAAAAGCTCTTAAAAACAAATTACCGTTTTTATGCATATAAGTTTGATAATAAAAAGTCAAATTTAACTTTATATGCAAAGGCTTTTTTTCATAGGTATTTATATCTAATTTTTGACCATTGAAATAATTATCTTTTGGTAAATCATTATTTTCATTTAATGATTTGTAATCATCCAAATAATTAGATTGTATAAACAAATTATTAAATTTTACATAATCTAAATAAGCCTCTCTCATCAATTTTGAATTATTTAGATCATTTTCCATATCTAAATATCTTAAAGTGGCGAAACCATAATTTTGAAGCTCTTCAGAAATATTAAATTTCTCAATTTCATTTAATAAACCAGATACTGATTTAGAAATTAGATAAATTGGTTTATTTGTTTTTGGACTTACAAAAAATCCACAATAATTTCCAGAAATTTCTCTATAATATCTTACTATAATACAATTATTTTTGTTTTCGTTTAAACGAATAATTTTAGATTGACCTGTTCGATGAATATGGTAGATAAAAACGCTATGTTCTACATCTGCTTCAATAAATTCAAATTCATATTTTGAATATTTACCCATCTTACTTTTAATTTCTTGCAATGAATTTCCTTCACAGAAATAAAGTTTTTCGTTTATTTCGCAACATGAAATAATTTTATTATTCAATATTGTAGAATAATAACAAAGCTCTTTTTTATTTTTTACCCTATTGTCATTTTTTAATCTATGATATTCAAACAAAACATTTATTGATTCATTACTATTTTTAAGAAAAACGATAAAATTTTCATTATCTCTATTTTTTTTAAAATATGAAATAATATCATTAATTAAAGTATCTCTAGATGAATTTTTTAAATAAACTATTTCATCATTAAAAATTGAAATAGAATCAAATTCGTTTTGATGTCTAACATTACTTAAAAATGTGAAAATTTTATTAGCTGCAGTTTTCATACATTAAAAAATTTTAAAATTGTAAGAGTTTGTTTTGTTAAATTTTTAATATCTCCATTATTTGAAATTGTAGCGTCAAAAGCTGTAAAATCATCCAATGATGTTTCAGATTCTGAAACTAAAACATTGTAAAGCTCCAAATCACTTTTTAAATTAGTTGATTTCAAATAATTAATAAATGAATTATCATCTTTAGAGAAGAATTTGGATTTTTCAAATCTTGAATACTGCTCTGGATAAATTAAAGAATAATCTCTATTTATTCTAATAACAATACCTTTTCTTTTATGTATTTTATCAACTTCATTTTTATATCTAATATCAGTAATTATCCAATTAGGAAAATCGCAATCAGAATAATCCAAAACATTACCTAAAGAAAATCTTTTTTCATCGTTGACTGGTTTATATTCAGATAATAAAGAATTTATCCAAACATCTCTATGAATCATATTTCTACCAAAATCATTTCCAACACTTATCATTATGTTTCTAGGTGTAGGCTTTACTAAAATATCCCAGTATTGCTTTTTATTTTCGTTTAGCAATTTATAATCATCCAAATATATTCTTCCACTAACAATAGAAGATTCATAATACCAAAAATTTTCTGGTAATTCAGTGTTTTTAAATTCTCTATTTTCTAAATCATCAATTGAACAACCTATAATAATAGAAGTTATCAATTTAACATTTTCAGCTGATTTTCTTATTTGGAAATTTGATCTATAACCCATAGATAAATCATTTTTAAATTCATCTAAAGTAGTTGAATCGTTATCTAAATCAACCTCAGTTAAATACTGAATTATTAGACCCAATGTATCTTTACCAGATCCTATTTTACCAGAAATACCTATTATCATTTATTTAATTTTATTGTATTGACAAAAATTACAAGGTTTTTTATCTTTACCAACTTTTAATGAATTTGGGCAAGATGATACACATAATGATTTTAATCTATCATTATTTAAAATTTCAGAATCTCTTCTTTTTTGCAAAGAATCTTCTACTTTTTCTTCTTCGTAAGGATTATACATAGCTAAACTATATTTTATATGTGTTGTTAAAATTAATAAAAAAGACTATATCATTTTAAAGATATAGTCTTCTCTATCAACTCTCTTTATCTTTAATTAAATTTTATTTGATCTTTTTGAAATTTTTGACCATCTTTCCA
>CAZDRR010000026.1:0-10986 GCA_964507955.1 uncultured Candidatus Saccharibacteria bacterium
GTTTAGGTGTGGCTGAACTCAAGTGGTGCGAGCGCGGACTGTGACTCCGTTGAAATGTGGGTTCGACTCCCACCAGTCACCCCTAAACGTACTGAATTCGTTGATGAAGAATTGAAGCTTTTTTGGACGCGGGGGCAGAGCCCGCCTCCTCCACCAGAAGCATATTCTGAGGAGCTTGCTATACGGCAGATTCGAACAAAGTATAGCCCGCCGAATAATACAGCGCTTAAAATCGGTGAGGAATATGCTTCTGGTGGAGGAGAAATAGGTTCGACAGAAGAGTGAGTAGATTTTTCGGAGAATCGTCAGAGATAGACGTAAACACTAAAAAACAATAGTCGCAGCAAACGATGATGTGTTCTTGATGGTTGCTTGATAACCATCTGAGTTTTGCCAGTTGAACTTGGAAACAGAATCAACTGGCACCTATTTTAAACAATAGAGGCAAACGATGATGTCCTATGTAGTTGCTAGAGAAGAGTTGGTTAGCATGTGTGAGAGAAAGATTTCTTCACTCAATGATATCATTCGTCGAATAGGTCCTGCTATTCCAAGAGAGCAAATCGTTGAATGGTTAGCAGAGGAAGTTCGATCATTAGAAATGTTTAAGAATCAGATTTTAAACTATGAATACAATGACTGAGTGGTGCTCTGTAACAGAAATTCAGCTGATTTGCTTAACCGTTGTTTTATTCATTCTAAATCTGGTACTTGAATATGCTTCTTAGAAATGTGTTTTTGATGATTGCTTTAGTTATGTTCTTCCTATGGATTGCACTAGATTATGTGTTCTAAATATACTCTTCTTTTTCAAATCCTGTTGCTATCAGTTTTAGGTGGAATCGGAGGAGCTTTAGTCGTAACGGGTGTAGAAAAGGTATTGTCTTTCTTAGACTTTCCTACCGTTGAATGCTCTGTTGTTAAGGGTTAGAAGTGTTCCGGTAGCACAGCAGTCTCCAAAACTGTGAGATGGGGTTCGACTCCCTGCTAGCCCGCCAATATTCCTAAGAGAGAACCCCATAAATGACCTTAGAAGAAGCAAAGCGTTTCACTAAAGCATTTTCTGAAAAGTACTTTAGACCCATCCCATTTAAAATCAGGCAAGTGTTTGAATTAAACAACGAACTTTTATTCGATTGTTGTTTAGAAGGAGAGTACGTATTGTTTAGAGAGTCTGAAATCTCCGCATTCATCGAGTAAAATCACTTTTTATGTGTGGTTTTAACTCCACAAAAACTCCAGGGTTAAAAACTCCCCAAACCAACTATACTGTACATAACAGAGTAGAAACACACACTTCGTTGGAGTCACTATGAATCCTCTTATGAATAAAAACCTTCCGAAATGGCCGCAGATGATTGTTACTGGTGTTCCTGTTACTCGGGAACAAGCAGAGGAGATTATCTTCCGCACTGATGACTTCTTTACCAACCTTTCAAAGTATAGTGGCGGCAACTGTCACGAGTTTAATAACTTCTATAGAGAGATAGCCGGTATTCAGCCCATCGCAGTTAAAGAAACGTTTGATTGGGGATTTCAATATCAGCTCCGTTCTAAACTTAGGTTCATTGATACGGGATATGTGTTTAATGATTGGGGGTCTTCAAGTTTCATACATGGTCCGCATGGTTGGTGTTCTCCAGAGGGCGTTATTTTCTTCAAAGATAATGTAGGTAAATGGCCCACTGTTATTTCTATTTTTGAAGATTGGAGTTTGATAGCAGAAGCATTTCCATTCCTTGATCTTAATGTAACTTTGATGGACGGAGAATCCTCCGAATCAGATACTTTTCCCGTAGTTAATATCCGCGTGGTTAATGGGACGGCTACTTTAGAAGAGCCTAATCTAGAGTGTCATTCAGAGTTCAAACACTTGATCGAAAAAGAGCGAGACTACGACTTTTCGAAGTGGAACGAATATAAGTTTCTCTTTCATAATGGAAAAGAAGTGTACTATAACTCTGAGATCGGAATGCCGATTGAAACCTATCGAAACTATGCTGCCCGAGTTAAAGAGGCAATCGAGTGTCTAACTGCTGCTTAGATTGTGGAGAGGACACAATAAAGCTAAACGAACATTATTATGTAAAACCTGAAGTTTGGTTCCAAGCACATAATTCTGAGAGAGGATTTTTGTGTATTGGTTGTTTAGAGGAGAGACTGGGTAGACGGTTAGTTGCAGAAGATTTTACTAATGCGTCGATAAACAGATTTCATCCCGGAGTAAGAAAAAGCCAAAGATTAGTTAGTCGTTTGAAAAAATAAAGTTGAAAGGGTAGTGGGCAAAAGCTTACTACCCTTTCTTTTTGATAAATACTATACAAAAGAACGTGGTTTTAGAGTGAAAAGGTGTATTGAAATAGAGTGTTAGAATTTAATGCTTAGATCTAGAGTTCAATCTGAGCGTTAATACTACGAAAGAACTCAGTACACAAAACTAATAGGTTGATTTACTCAACCTAAAAGACTCTACATTACATTGCAAGAGGTCGAAACAGGTATGAATAAACAAGCTAGTTTTAAAACAAAAGTAAAGTGTTTTTTAGATGGTCACAATCTAAAAATATCTGAAGCAATAAATCCAAGAAAGGCTAAAGTAAAATGCTCTATCTGTGGGAAAGAGTTTGAGGCTTGTATTCATAATCAAGATAATCTTCAGCGTGTAACTTTAAAAAAACAATCATAAAAGAACTAAAGATTAAAGAGAGGAGTCTAGAGCTATGATATTTGATATTATCTTTGTCAGTTTAATCGTGATTCCTTTCTTTTCTGCGGTTATGTTGATTGTATACTGGATCTCTAAGATCATAACAACTAAAGTCGATCATATGATGCAACGACAACATGAAAAAGAAAATCTACTGAAAGTGGCAAGATTTATTTCGGAGAAAGAACAAGAATGGTAACTAGATTAAAAGAAGCAGACTTTATTCGAGCTGCTGATATGATTGGGTGCAGTGTTCCTGCCATTAAAGCGATTGCTGAAGTGGAGAGCGCTGGAGATGGTTTTGATAAAGAAGGTAGGATTAAAATTCTATTCGAGAGACATAAGTTTCATAAGTTCACTAATGGAAAGTATTCTTTGCAACATCCAGATATTTCTAACTCTGTTCCTGGAGGTTATACATTTGATGAATACAAGCGGTTCAACAAAGCATACTCTCTAGATAAAGAAGCTGCAATGAAATCTTGCTCTTGGGGAAGTTTTCAAGTTATGGGTTACCACTATGCTTTATGTGGATATGAGAGTGTGGATGAATTTGTAGATGCTCAAAAAACTGTTCTAGGACAATTGCTAACCGTTGTTAAGTTTATCAATAGCAATCCTCAGCTTAGGAAAGCGCTGGTTGAGGAGAATTGGAAAGAAGTTGCATTGAGATATAATGGAGCGGGATATAAAAAGAATCAGTATGATGAAAAACTTTTAACTGCATACAATAAACACAAGCAACTTACTAAACTGTTTAATGCGTGTATTCAGGGATACTTAAATAGCCTTGGTTTTTCATGTGGAGTTGCAGATGGTGTTGTTGGTGAAAAAACACGAGATGCTATTAAGAAGTTTGAAAAACATAATGGATTAGAAGTGTCAGGAAAGATTAGAGAAGAACTTATTAATGCGACCAAATGTGGATGAATTTAGAAAAGCCAAGATGCTTTAAAACAACCAAAAAATCGAGGTTTTTTCCTATTGAATATCAATAGTTTATAAACTTGATCTAGCAAAATAAGTGCTTTATGGTGCTAGAGTGCGTCTAAAATCTCCATTTTTAGCATGATTTTTTGCTACCTTTTAACTTCTTGATTTTAATAAAAAATAAAGACCACATGATCTAGTTGGTTAATAAAAAGTCCGGGTCTTTCCTTACAAACTTCATGGGTAATAAAGTTATCCACAGGTCATAATGTACACTAAACATTTATCCCTTTAAAAACAAGCAGCGTACGCCTAATGTCTATATATATAGATAAAAAGCGTACGCTTGTTGTTTTTTAAGAGGTTTTATTTTGTGTACAAAATCGACAAAAATATATAGTTGATCTCCTACAGCTAACCGACTAAACTTTTACTTGTAGGTTAAGAAGTAGCTCCTACATCATGTTCTACTTTATTCAGGAGTAAACCAATATGCGCGGTGTTCAAGCAAAGAAACTACGGAAGCTAGCTAAAGCATATGCTTCCGTAGAATCTACTCTTCAAACTAGGGTTGTTGGTAGAGTGTACAATCATTTTACTCAGTCAATGGATGAACGAGTTGTGGTGTTTTATCCTCAACGCTCTTTTAAGAGAAACTACAAGGATCAAAAGCAGAAGTTTAAAACCTTACCTTCATCGGAGAAGTAAACATGAAACTTTGGAATGTTGAAGTAAGTGGTGTAGTAGTAGTTGCCGCTGCTTCTCAGTTAGAAGCAGAAGAAGCATGTGTTCAGATGCTACATACTGGCACAGATTTAGCGGATTCTATTTATGTGGATTTTTCATCTAAACTTCAAAGCCTAGATGATATCCCTGAGGGATGGGATGAAGATTGTATCCCTTACGGAAAAGAAAATAAGACTATTAAGGAATACTTTGAATGAAGCAATACTTAGATATGCTTCAGGATATCATGTGTGCTGGAGAGACAAGAGAGGATAGGACGAAAACAGGAACTATTAGTCTGTTTGGACTACAATACACGGTAGATCTCAGAGATGGATTTCCTTTGTTAACCACTAAAAAGGTCCATTGGAAAAGTGTAGTTCATGAGCTATTGTGGTTCTTAACCGGAAGTGAGAACACGCAGTATCTTACGGAAAATGGAGTAACTATTTGGAATGAATGGGCGACGGAGGAAGGATTCATTGGACCAATGTACGGTAAACAGTGGGTGAACTGGGGACCTAGAGGTATTAATCAGATTGAGGAGTTAATTCATTCTCTCAAGACTAATCCATTCTCCCGCAGACACCTTATTTCAACTTGGAATGTAGATGATTTACCCGATGAAACCGTATCACCTCAGGATAATGTTATTAATGGAAAAATGGCTCTAGCGCCGTGTCATGTTCTAGCACAGTTTTATGTACATGCTGATGGATTGGGGTTGAGTTGTAAGTTATACCAGCGCTCAGCGGATTACGTGCTTGGAACCCCATTCAACTTAGCTTCTTACGCACTGTTAATGTATATGGTTGGTGCGCAGACTGGTCTAGAACCAAGAGAATTCACACATTCATTTGGAGATGCTCATGTGTATAAAAATCATTTCAAGCAGGTTAATGAACAGTTAAGGAGAAAGCCGCGCAAACTTCCACAACTAAGATTTACTCGTATTCCTGAGAACATCTTTTCTTATACATTTGAAGATTTTGAACTTGTAGGCTACGATCCACACCCACCGATCAAGGCACCGATTGCTGTATGAACCCTAGATTATACAAAGATTTACACCTGTATACAGATCCAGTTGAAAATAAGTATGGTTTATTTGCAGATAAAGGTTCAGTGATGACTGTTGTTCTAGGTGCTTACTTTGTTGTTTTTATTCTACTTTTGATTATCATATAGGTCATAGTAACCATGATTAACGTTATTGCGTGTATGTCGAATAATAATGCCATTGGATGGAAAGGAAACATTCCATGGCATCTCCCTGAGGATATGAAAAGATTTAAGGACATGACCACAGGTACTACTGTTATCATGGGTCGCAAGACTTGGGAATCCTTAAAGAACCGCCCGCTTCAGGGAAGAAAGAATGTGGTGTTGACAGCTAAAGACCATTATTGGGATTTCGGTATAAATAAAGTTCTACACTCTGAGGAAGAATTTAAAGCATTTGCCTCCTCAGAAACCAATGATGTATTTGTGATTGGAGGATCAGAGCTGTACACTCTAGCTGCAAAGTATGCAGATCGTCTATACCTAACTATCCTTGAACGGTATGCTCGCGGCGATACATTCTTTCCAATATATTCGTATCAATACGGAACGTATGGTAAATATAAGTGGTATCCTACTGTGTGTGAAACACATTTTAACCGTACGGAGAGTTTACCTTATACGTTATTGACATACGAAAAGAAACTGAAGAGGTCATACCGAGTTGAGTAAACAATGTAAAATGGAATCAGAAGGCTCTTCTGATTTAGACATTTTTGTATCTGATCCAGATGAAAATGGCAGAATATATCATGACTTTTACTTATTTGGAGAAGTAGAGCAGAGTGAATCATATGTTCAGTTGTTGAACTATATTATTTCTTTAAAAGACCGAGATGTCTTTAGAATTTATATAGATAGTGAGGGTGGGGATGTGTTTTCAACCTTAGCCCTGCTGAGAGCAATGCGACTGAGTAAAGCTAAAACCCATGTTGTAGTTACTGGTCAATGTGCGAGTTCTGTAACCATGTTATTTCTTGGAGCAGATACATTTGAAGTAGAACCTCACTGTGTATTCATGTTCCATAACTATAGTGGAGAACGGGCAGGTAAAGGTGGGGAACTTTATGATAATATCATCTTTGAAAGAAAGTGGAGTGAAAACCTCCTAAAGACTATGTATGAGGGATTTTTGTCAGACTGTGAGATTTCTCAGATTCTAAATAATAAGGACATTTGGATGGCAGCAGATGAGGTGTTAGAAAGGATGGATCGTAGACAGCGTTATCTAAAAGCAAAGAAATCCGGTGTCATTTTAGAGCCGAGTGATATTCAACCACTCGGATGTTCTATTAGCGATATTGGTAAACTAGAACTCTGGGTAGATGGTCAATATGAGTAAAAACATTCATCCTGAAGAACTAGAAAGATGGTTAAAGGAGTTTGTCAACTACAAAAAATCTTCAGATGAAAACAGAGAATGTAGAATATGCTATCATTTTGCTACACCATCACATTGCTGTAAAAACAAAGAGTTAATCTTGAAAATAGAACCAGATTTTACTTGTTTAATGTGGAGCTTGACTTAGGATATGTTCACCAAGTAAACTGTTGTCACAGGAAGATAGGAGCACTGGTTCGTGCTAAATGGTTCAAACTGAACTATCCCGCCGAATAACTAAAACTATAATCCCGGTGACTGTTCGATTCAGTTATCTTCCGCCAAACTTTATCAGGAGAGTAGGTGCACTGGTTCGTGCTAAACGGACTCGAAATCCGTCCCATCGTTAGCTTCGGTGATCGTTCGATTCGATTACTCTCCGCCAAACTTTAAAAGAGAATGCTGATGAGCTTGTTCTTTGTATCAGATACGCATTTTAACCATTATAGCAGTATAAAGTACTCAGAGTTCAGACATCGATTCTCAACAGTTGATGAAATGAACGATGGGATTATTAAAGCTTGGAATGCTAAGGTGAGTCCGTCAGATATAGTATTCCATCTTGGAGATGTGGGGTGGACTAAACCCGTTGAAACAGTTAAACTGTTGAATCGTTTAAATGGGTTAAAATTCTTGATTATTGGTAATCATGATGAAAAGTTAGTTAAGTACCTAACTAAAAATCCTGAAGAAAGGTGTTTTGAGGGCATTTATCCTTATCGAGAAATCAAACTAGAAGGAACTCTCACTGTTCTGATGCACTATCCGATCTATTCATGGAATAGAAGCCACTATGGATCTATTCACTTACACGGGCATTGCCATGGACAGAAAGGAGAGAACTATCCGAGTGGAAATATTTTAGATGTCGGTATAGACACGCGAGAAGACCTAAGTCCTTATAGTCAATACGAAATTTTACAGAGTATGAAATAACATGGGCGGCAATGCATTTAAAGGTATTACGGTAAGGTTAGAGCGTGAAGAGTATGATGTAGTGTGTCTCTTCATGCACCTCAAACTCTCTAACTATCCTATAGATTTTAGAATAACTAAGTCGTACGTGAATAAAAAGAACTTTGGTGATTTAGATATCATCTACACTCTTAAAGACCCAAGTTATAACTTTGTAGATGAGTATTTGAGGACAGAACACCCACAACATTCGTTTAAGAATGGAGATGTGTTGAGTGTAACTGTTAATACAGAATCTGGTCCATTTCAAGTAGACTTTATTCGAGTAGAGGAAAAGACGTTTAACTTCTCATATCATTATTTCAACTATAATGATCTTGGAAACTTTTTAGGTAGAATTTTTCATAAAGCCGGTTTTAAACTCGGACACAATGGTCTTAGATATGTATTGAGAGTTAATAATACTAATGTTATTAGAGAGATATTAGTAACGCCTTATTGGCTGTCAGCAATGCAGTTTATGGGGTATGAAAAGTATTTCTCTACCCAATTCTACAATGTAGAAGACTTGTTCCAGTTTGCGCTGTCTTCTCCTTACTCTAACAAAGATATCTTCTTACTGGATAACCTAAATCATAAGAATAGGATTAGAGATAGAAAGCGAAAGAACTATTCTTTATTGCTTAACTTCTTAAATGATCCAGAAACAAAATGTGCAAACTTCGATTGGTCTAATAAAGAAGAGCTTAGACAAGAGTTCTTAGAGAAAGCATTTAAGAAATGGCCGTCTTTTGAGAAAGAATATCATGAAGCTATTCAAGAATATGAAAAGAAGAAAGATTTACATTCAAAATTCAATGGCCGATTGGTTGCTGATGTAACGGGTTTAGAAGGTAAAGAGCTGGGTGCGTTTATAACCAAGTTTAAACATACATTCGGTGATCAGTTTGAGAACTTAGTCCTCACTTCATCTGAATTCAAGTTAAAGAAGTTAATTCAATTTTTCTACGAGATCGAGCAAGTCAATGAGTAAAACTATTAGGAATGAACCAGAATGGAAGCGCGATGATTTTAAAGGACAGAAGCCTAAGAAATCAAAACAGTCTCAGCGTCAGATTCGGTCGAAACAACGAGAACAGAAGTTTAAGTCTTTGTAATCACTAAAGATTTGCCACGGATGGCTTCCTACACTCAATGTAGTTTTTACTTATTTTTCAGTGAGTTATCTACATCTCGCCTAAAAACTCCAAGCCTCACAACATCTTAGTACTCTCCGTAAAATCACAAAAACTCCTGGGTTGTAAAGTGTCCGACTAGGTACTATACTGTACGTAAGAAAAGTCGGAAACAGCCACGGAACTGGGCGGGTTAGGGAGAACCACAAAAACTCCTGGGTTGTAAATCTCCCGACTAGGTACTATACTGTAAGTATCAGAAGTCGGAAAACAAGTCGGAGCAGAAAATGGCTACTATGACTGAAAATGTTGCAACCATTCGTTCTATCATGTTGTGTAACGAAAAGTGTAAAGAAGAGATTTGGAACAACAAAGGGAAGACGATGCGCAGTATTAAGTGCTTCAGAAGTGGCTTTACTAATCAGAACGAAAAACTGATCGCCGAATTGGAAGCCGCACTCGTGGGTGAGAATTTTAAGATTAAGTTGACCAATGACGCAATCATTGTTCAGCTGCCGTTTTAAGCTAAATAGCACAGGGATGTGCTATTTACCAAAACTCTTAATAGGTACAAAAATGAAAACCATGTCTGAAAATGTTGCAACTGTTCGTGGGCTTATGAAAGCTGCTGGACGGGAAAGGATTTGGAATAATAAAGGAAAAACAATGCGGTCGGTGAAATGTTACCTACCGACGAATCCGAAAGTGGTTCAAATGTTGATAGATGGGATTAATCAAGAGCTAGAGGGAGAAAACTTTAGCATTAAAATCACCGACGGACGTAGCAGTTGGGGAGCTTTTAAAGCATTTATAGTCCGGTTTCCTTATTAGATATAAGCAAAAAGGTGGATAATATGGCTAAGCTAACTAATGCCGATCAAGTCCGAGCAATCGTTCGGGAAATCAAGAGCAAGCTTCCGGAGAATCCTTCTGAGAAAGAGGTTTCTGATGCGAAAGCAAAGGCAGTTGCTCAAGCCGTCTCTCAAGTAAAAATGAAAGAGTTGATGGCGAAGCGTTATGTTGCAAATCATTGGGCGGAAAAGCCCAAGGGAGAACGAGTTGCTTTCTCCTTAACTCCGAAGGCGTTTGATAAGTCTACTGCGCCTGTTCGCCATATCGTTGCCAATGGAAAGCCGGTTGTTAATGAGGATGACGACGCTCCGGTTAATCGAATCGTTGACGTAGGATCGTCTGACGAGTTCGATTACAGCAATGATGTCCGGGACTCTGGACTGTTCGATTCCGTTCGTAGCTTCTCTGGCTACGATAACTTTGGTTCTGACTGGAACAGTGACTACTAAGAGGTTAAACTATGAAGAGCCGTTCCTTCCGTTGCCCGGTCACTCATAACGAGATGAAGCACTCGGTTTCCTATCTCAGCGATGAGTTCGAGCCCAAGCCGCGTGCTTCTCGCTCGTTGCACAATATCGCGAATGCGTGGGACGATCGGACGCGGTTGGTACAGCGCTCCTGGAAGGCCTTCCGTAACACCCAATACAAGTAGACACAACATTAGCACAAGGACGTGCTATTAACAGGTTAAATAGTATGTATTCTAACACCGAGCTTCTAACAATCCTTAGAAATACTCTTCTTGATTCAGGAGAGTCGTATTCATACGTTGCCGGATTCTTCGAATCGCTGATGAAAGAGGTTATCAACCGAATAGATGACCCGCAGTGTATTTCCAAAATCGAGTCCTTGATTAAATATCATATTGAATCGAAGACTAATAGCCGAGTAAAGAAAAATCTTCCTGTATTTCTCCGTTATGAGAATCTTGACTAATATGACCAATCAAGAAGTTATTCAAGCTCGTGCCACTGAAGTGCAAGAGTTTCTTAAGCATTTTGCTTATAAAGTAACTTGGTCTTGGGTTCGAGATTACATTTTGTCTCAATATACCGTGGGTGTATTGAAGATTGTGGTAGAGCGGGAAACTGGCGAAAAAGCGCAAAGTACCCGGTTTTTAGTAGAGCGGCAGATCTACGATATTTGGAAATCTTATTAAGTAATAGGGTAAAACAGTATGCAGAATGATTTTGAAAGCTTTAGAATCGATTTTTGGGAAATCGAACTATATTGGGGCG
>CAZDRR010000027.1:0-1813 GCA_964507955.1 uncultured Candidatus Saccharibacteria bacterium
TCAGGAACATATGCATTTGATCTCAATCTTACATCAGATGGAACACTTACAACATCAGCATCTGATGAACGATTAAAGACAAATATTACAACACTTAATTCATCATCTACCTTAGATAAAATTCTTCAGTTACAACCATCAGAGTTTGATTGGAAATCAAACGATACACATGATATTGGTCTTATTGCACAAGAGGTTGAGAAAATATTCCCAGAGTTAGTATTTACTAATCCAACAGACGGATATAAAGGTGTAAACTATTCTAGATTTATTACACTTCTAATCGCTTCGGTACAAGAAATTGCAACTAAGGTTTCTAGCTTTGCAAAAGAATTTAAGAGTGAAAAAATCACAACAACAGAATTTTGTATTGATGATGTATGTATAACAAAAGAAGAATTTAGGACAATGATTCAAAATAGCAATACATCATATCACACACAAAACTCACTTCCTTCTGCTTCACCAGAACCAGATTCAACAGATTCTCAAATAGGAACAACTACAGAATCTATTCCTCCTCAAGACAATCAGACTTCTCAGAGTGTAGGAGATAATGAGAATCTTAAAACTGAATCTGTTGTACCTATCGAAGAAACAACTTCTACATCTCCAGAATCTAGCGAACCAACACCTAATGAGACACCTGTTGAAGAGAATATTCCTGTATTATAGTAAATGCACCTCATTACAGGTGCATTTACTAGTTTTTGATAATTAGATTCTTAGAAGAATAATCCTTTCGCTGTCCAGGCAACCATACTAAATGTCACAAGGAATGCAACTATGATAAATATAAATCTAACTATTTTTCTCCCTTTTTTACTGAATAAAACTGACATAATAGTATTACATTAACAAATTTTATGAGATAATCAAGAAGATGTCTTACGGTAAGAAAGTAGAAAAAAATAAAACAGGATATATGATAGGTTGTTTTGTTGCTATGTTAGCTATTACATATCTTATTTTTAATATTATTGATGGATGGAGAAAATACCAAGAGAGCACGAAGCGTTTAGAGGCTTCTATTTCTGCTATTGCAGAGCTTGAAGGACAATATGAAGATGTACAAAAGGCAAAATCTCTTGAACAATCTTCAACAGGATATGAGATGCATGTTAGATCTAAATTTGATCTAAACAAACCAGAAGAAAACACTGTACTTATTATTAATGAAGAGACACCAGATGTTCCTCAGGAAGAAAAAGGAATCAAAAAAATGATGCATAAATTTAGAGACTTTTTCAACTAGTGTATAAGAGTGTATTTATGATAAAATACTGAAACCTTTATAAATTAAAATTATAACTATGAAAAAAGTAACAATTTATTCAACACCAACTTGTACATATTGCCAAGCTGCAAAAGAATTTTTTAAAGCTAATGGTGTTGAGTATACTGAGTTAGATGTTGCGGCTGATCTGGCAGCACGAGCTGATATGGTTTCAAAATCTGGACAAATGGGTGTTCCTGTAATTGATGTGGAAGGAACTATTGTTGTTGGGTTTGATGAAGAAAGATTAAAATCTGCACTCTCAGAGGAGGTTAAAATTGCTGCATAAGAATATTTTAAAAAGGCGGGCCCTTCGGGCCCGCCTTTTTAAAATGTGCCCACAGCAGGAATCGAACCTACAACTATCCCTTAGGACGGGACTGTTATATCCATTTAACTATGAGGGCATGTTTTGGAACATTTTCACTATACCATATTCTATAAGTTGAAAAATATCTAATTTTGACCTATAATGCCTTACATGTCATCAGACATAGAAATTGAACATCGACTTGAGGAAATAGAAGAAAAAGTAAC
>CAZDRR010000027.1:1913-10157 GCA_964507955.1 uncultured Candidatus Saccharibacteria bacterium
ATAGACAAAATGTCAGGATAGCTCAGTTGGTAGAGCATTCGCCTGAAGAGCGAAGGGTCGCCGGTTCGAACCCGGCTCCTGACACCAAATTTAAAACTTGATTTATTAATTATTTGTGGCATTATATTTTTGAATGCGATCTTTCGCATTAAAACTTCAACAACAACTCCAACAATAGAAATAAAAACACGCTTGAAAACATTGATTTTTTTAAGGCATGGCAGAACCCGGTATAGTCAATATTTTCCAGACCTCACTGATGAGGGTAGGACTGACATCAAATCTGCCGCGATGGGTATCCTGAAGCTGATTCCATCTGACTGTTCCTCTGTGAGTATGGTCAGCTCACCACTTCCGCGCACACTAGGCTCGGCCGAAATCATCGCTGACGAGATTGGATTTCCATTTCGTGAGGTGAGGATCGAACCTCGCCTGCGTTGTATGGACATCTATGATCATCAGCGAGCGCAAAGACTCTGGGAGGAGTTTGGTGAGACTGTTGCCGACACTGATGGGGCATATCGGCACCATGAAATCTTTGAAACGGGCGAAATTGTTGAACGGCGGTCTGTCGTCCAACTCCGTTTCGGAGACTATCTGGAAGAATGCTTTAAGACTCATCTTGAGTTTGGTAATCTTCCTGATTTTACAATCCATACGACCCATTTTGAGATTCTCTGGAAACTTGCGATGGCAGTTGATTTGCCACAGCTTGTCCACGGAGAGCTCGTTATTCTCCATCTGAATGAAAAAAACAATGGAGTATTGCCGATGGAAGTTCGCTTTCGTGACAAGGGTCGTTTCCTTGGTGTTCCGGCTAATCGCCTATCGGAGTTTTGGAAACTACTCTGACAACAAGTTTTTCTGAGCACCCCCTAAGTCCAAGTGACAAGGGGGTGCTTTTTGTTATAATCAGCAGATAATGATAAAAAATCTTATTGAACAATTTGAAAAAGGAAACTTTATAGGGCTTGGTAAACCAGAACGGGTTGTAGAAACACTTATCTCCAAGCTATTTTTTTATAAAGATACCGTATATAAAGTATATAAATATCAAAAAAATTCTTTTGCTGATTTAACTAAACTTGAAGATAGAAAAAGTTTTTTCAAAGATGATTTTGTTTGGAATAATACTATGGATCCTAAGACATATATTGATTTATTGTATGTAAAATTTGATGGAGATACATATGAGATATGTGATGCTGATTCTGCAGAAGATATGTGTATTGTAATGAAAAGAATAGATGGTTCAAACAGTGTGTTTTCAATGATTCAAAACAATACACTTACAAGTGAAGATATTGAGAAGATAACACAATATAAGTTTTCATCAGTTGAAAAATTAACAGAGATAAAAAAACCTGCTATGGAACATTTGTTCTCTACACCATATCTCGTATTGGAAACTCAAAATCTTGAATCAGACAAATTGTGGATGTATGAAGCACAGGATTTTATTCCTAAAGAAAGAATTGATTTTATTATTCAAAAATTAGAATCCTTCATTAACTCTCATCCGTATTTTAGCAATTTTGATATTGCGCGTTATATTACATCTTTAGATAATCATACACAGAATATCCTAATAAAGGATGGTGAAATTTCAATAATTGATTCAATGCCACCAAAAGATTCTTGGCGAGTACAATCTGATCTGTATGTTGCAAGTAGATTTGCTACCGATATAGAAGTCTTATTGGGTTCAGAATATTCTGATATTGTTTATGAAGTTCTTCGGGATATGCGAGGAATAGAAATAGATCAAAAAGTGAAAACATATTTTCAAATTGTTGCCGCATGTATTCGTGCACCGTATTTTTTCTTATTAAATGAAAAAGAAACCGCACAACGATTTCTTGATTTCATTTATTCTAAAATAGGGGAATTAGAATAAAACTAGTTTGATTTGATTTGAAGCTTAGCTTTTCGGTGTTTATCAAGCTTTGGAAGAGTAATGACAAGGAGACCATGTTTTTCTTTTGCTTCTGCAAGATCAACATCTACTTCTTCAGGAAGGGATATTGTCCGTGCAAAAGTTCCCCAATATAGTTCTCGTATGTGGAAATTTTCATCTTCAATTTCATGTTCGTCATTTCGAGTTGCTTTGAGGGTAAGAGAATCTCTGGTTATATCTACATCTACATCTGCGGGTTTAACACCAGCAATCATTGCCTTTACTATTATTGAATCTGAAGAATTAATAACATCAAGAGAAAGTTCTCCTACATCTTCTGTAGGTTCATCTTCATACATTGTGCTTGGAGTTGAGTGAGCAAAATGAATCCTCTTACTCTGTGTTTCTGGGTGTGAGTATGCTTGATACTGATCTTGATAGTTTTGGTGATGAATTTGACCCCTTTGTGTGTGTACTTGGTGATTTGTATGATTTGGTTGATCATCATCAATATCAAAATCATCTTCTTCATCTAAATGGATTGCTCCTGTTAATTTTTCAATTAGTGTTTTCTTTTTCTTTTTCCCGAACATTTTGAATTCTGGTTACTTTAATTTTTTTAATACGTTCGAATAAAACTATTATCACTACAACAAAAAGCCAGATAAGCAGAAAACCTACGAACGAATTTTGGCTACCCTTAATTATAAATAAATTAAATAGTGCATGCAACACAGTGGCTAGGATAAATCCACTGTATACATATCTTCTTCTCATTGATTTTGAAAAGAAAAGAGAATAACCGGCAAAAATACCTATAAGTGCAGAAGACGCAACATGTACAAGCATTGCACCTACAAACCGTAATTTTGTAGTTGCAATTATTTGAATTAAATTTCCATCAAGAAGTGGTGAAATTAAAAAGAGTGTATTTTCTAGAGCAGCAAAACCTAATGCTGCAGATATCATATAGATAGGAACATCAACAGCTTCATCTGTAATTGTTTTTTTGAGTCCTCCATGCCATGCTGCAAAATATTTTACAAATTCTTCTATCCCTGCCCAAACACAAACAATTATAAATGCATGAAAAAAAGGCAATTCTGCTACTGTACTTGTTCCTCCAATACCCAAGCTTGAATTAAATACTAATTGAAGGGCTAGTGCAAATAAAACCGAAAGTGCTCCATAAAAGAAAGTTAGGAGAATAAAGCTTCTCGGTTCTGGATGTTCTGCATCTTCACGTAACCAAAACCAAAGCCATATAAATGCTGGAATGATTCCCAGTAGAAATGAAAAGAATATAGTATTAAAAATATGCATGTTAATTGTGTGGCCACTTACTTACAAGTAACATTGTATTATTTTTATGAACCGTTTGCCAGATTTCTTCTGTGATAAATGGCATGAAGGGGTGAAGTGCTTTAAGTTGATTATTGAGTAAGTATCGTAAAAGATATTTTGCAGATGATACATCTTCATTTGAAATAGGATTTTGGATTCTTTTTTTACAGTCTTCAATAATTATATCTGCGAATGTGTGCCAGAAGTAATGATAGAGTTTTTCTGATACAAGATAGAGTTTATATTCTTCAAACTCTTTTGTGATTTCCTTTAAAAGGGAAGAAAATTCATCAATCTGTTTTTGATCGTTTTCTGAAATGTATGATGGTTTGTCTATATCTGTATCTTTTGTTTGTTCAAGAACAAAACGTGTTGCATTCCAAATCTTATTTGCGAACTTTTTATATGCACGAACCTTATCTTCAGAGAAGTTCATGTCACTTCCTGGTCCAACACCAACAAGAAGAGACATTCGAACTGCGTCTGCTCCGTATTTTTCTATCATTTCAATCGGATCTACTGCATTGCCAACTGATTTACTCATTTTTTTACCTTTTGCATCTCGCACAAGTCCGTGAAGGTACACTGTTTTAAATGGAATTTCTCCAAGAAGATATGTACTCATCAAAATCATTCGTGCTACCCAGAAAAAGATAATGTCATAGCCTGTTTCAAGGAGATTGGTTGGGTGATAATTAAGGAAGTCCTCCGTCTTGTCTGGCCACCCTAATGTTGAAAATGTCCAGAGAGCAGAAGAGAACCACGTATCAAGCGTGTCTTTATCTTGTGTATATGAAGAATCTTTTGGATCCTCTCCTATAATCATTTCATCACCTTTGTACCAAACAGGAATTTGATGTCCATACCAAATTTGTCTAGAGATACACCAATCTCGTAGATTATCAATCCAATGGAAATATGTTTTTTCAAATCGATCCGGGAGAATTTCTATTTGACCGTTTGTAACAACATGTTGCATGAGTTCTTTGAGAGAAACTTCTTGATCAGTTGTAATTCCATTGAGATTAGATTGTTTGAGTTTGAATTTTTTATTTACATCAACAAACCATTGAAGCTTAGGAAGTGGTTCAATAATTGCACCTGTTCGTTCAGCAGTTGAAACATTTTGTTCAACTTCTTTTTCTTCTATAAGAAGATTATTTTCTCTAAGCCATTCAACGGTCTTAGTTCGTGCTTCTTCAACTTTTAATCCATTAACAAGTTCACTTGAAGTTTGCATCTTTGCATATTCATTAATAACTTGTTTGATAGGAAGATTGTGTCGAACACTCATATCATAGTCAATTTGAGAGTGAGCAGGTGTAACTCCAAGTGCACCTGTTCCAAACTCTTTTTCTACATGCTCATCAGCAATAATCTTGATTGAAAGTTTTTCTCCTGCAAATTCAATGTTAAAAGTTTGACCTACATATTGAGAGTATCGTTCATCACTTGGATGTACTGCAACTGCTGTATCACCAAACTTTGTTTCTGGTCGTGTAGTTGAAATTGCAATAGGGAAGTCAGGACTATATTTGAATGTATAGAGAGTTGCTTTTCGTGTTTCATAAATGATTTCATCATCTGAGATTACGGTTTGTCCCTTTGGATCCCAGTTGATTACTTTCTCTTTTCTATAAATAAGTCCGTCATCATACATTCTTTTAAATGCTGTATGTACTGCTTTTTCTCGAGTTGAATCAAGTGTAAAAGCTTCTCGTGACCAATCAACAGATGCTCCCATCGCTTTGATCTGAGTTGTGATTGTATCGTGACTTTCTTGTGCAAATTGCTGTACTCGTTTAAGGAATTCTTCTCTTCCTAGATCATATTTTCTAATACCTTCTTTTTGCAAAAGTTTTTCTACTTTTGTTTGAGTGGCGATTGCTGCATGGTCGGTACCAGGAACCCAAAGAGTTCTTTTCCCTCTCATTCGTTCAAAACGTACAATTGAATCTTCAATTGCAAGCATTGCAGCATGTCCAAGGTGGAGTACACCAGTTACATTTGGAGGTGGAAGTACAATAGAAAAATGCTCAGCATCTTTTGTTGTTATATTCTTTTTTATACAAGTATCAGGATTAAAAAAACCGTTTTTTTCCCAAAGAGTATATATATTAGACTCGATATCTTTTGCTTCGTATGGTTTTAAAAATTTTTCATTCATAAATATGTAATGATTGTATAATATCAAAAATGATTAGTTTTTTCCATAAATAAAAATGGAGTGGATTCGTCATGTGCACCGAGTGCCGATATAACGAATTCCACTCCAGACGCGCTGATGCTTTAAGGCCGCACCCTTTGCAGCCAGTTTTTCACCACATCACACCCTCGCTTTTGACAGTATGGCGTTGTCATTTGCCATGTGTTTTCTCTTGTCTGCGAGACTCTTTTGAAATTTCGGTTGATGGCCGTTTTTTCTTCCATTAGAGGCAGAGACGAGATCTGTCGGACTCATAATATAATATATTTAAATAAAAAGTCAACCTAGTATTCAAGGCTTCCTTGAGCCCTTATTTGGGGGTTTATTGAAGGTTTGTCTGAAATTGAGCTAATTGCACCTGCAACAGCTATCATTTGAGCATTATCTGTAGAGTCAGATAATTTGGGCAGTAACAGGGGTATAGGTATAGACTGTGCTAATTGTTCAATTTTTTCTCTCAAATATGTGTTTGCAATTACGCCACCAGAGACAATAAGCGATTTATACGACTTTTGAGTAAGTGCCTTTTTTAATTTATATAAAATAACGTCTATGACTGACTGTTCAAACTCATGTGCTATGTGCATTTTTGTTGTCTCATCTAAATATTCAAATTCACGAGTTTTGTATAATACTGCCGTCTTGAGTCCTGAGAATGAAAAATCTAAATCGGGTGTATGGATCATTGGACGAGGGAAGGTGATTGGACCGCTACCAAGTCCGGATTGCCGAGCTTGCGAAGCAAGCTCGGCAATCTTTGGTCCTCCTGGATATTCAAGATCAATCATTCGTGCAACTTTGTCGTATGATTCTCCAATCGCATCATCTCTTGTCTGTCCTATAATTGTAAAATCAGAAATAGAATTCATTTCAACAAGTTCAGTATGCCCACCTGATATAAGAAGTGCAAGAGAAGGGAATTCAACTTTGGCTTGATTAAGTAATACGGAAAAAATATGACCTTTCATGTGATTTGTTCCAATAAGAGGAATATTCCATGCAAGAGATAATGCTTTTGCAAAACTAATTCCCACCCAAAGTGCAGGTTCAAGCCCTGGTCCTTGTGTAACTGCAATCATATCTATATCTGGAGCAGAATATTTTTCTAGAAGTGTTTTTGTTTTTTCAAAAAGACCTTGTTCTCGCTCTAGGATCGTTTCTATTTCAGTCCATGTATTAACGGATATGGTTTTTTTCGTTTGATTATTTTTTAATATTTTTTCTAAAAGAATTGGTAAATGTATAGCATGCTCTCTTTTTGCAACAACAGGGAACACTCCGCCAAATTCTTTATGAATATCAATTTGAGAAAAAAGTTCTGCTTGAATAGTTTGTGCTTTAATAGAAGAATCAGAAAGTTCAACCTCTACAAGAGCAATTGCAGTCTCGTCACATGATGTTTCAATAGATAAGATTTTCATGGTTTCGTTTTATTAAAAAAGTAAAAATGAAGCAAGAATTGAGAAAACTAGAAAAGCTAAGGATTCATAGTCATCATTTTTAATATCGTATACTGTGCCTAGGACCAGTCCAATACTCAGAAGAATGTAAAATGTTAAACCACCAATTGATATGACTGAAAAAATAGCTAACATGATGGCTAAAATTACTAACAAAATTCCGACTGAACCTAAATGAAGATGTTTTTTCATATAAGGGATACTAGCATAAAAATAAGAGAATAAAAATAGATTTAAAACAAGTGAGGCCCTTTGATATACTTAACTCCTATGAAACCAAATTACAACATCAAAGCGCTCGCATTACACAAGAAGCATAAAGGAAAAATCGAATTAAAATCAAAAGTTCCTGTTACAAATAAAGAACAACTTTCGGTTGCATATACTCCAGGGGTAGCAGAAGTATGTCGTGTAATTCATAAGGATAAAAAACTTGCAAAAACCCATACATTAAAGGCAAACACAGTTGCAGTTATCTCCGATGGTTCTGCTGTGCTTGGGCTCGGAAACATTGGACCTGAGGCAGCGATTCCTGTAATGGAAGGGAAGGCAGTGTTGTTTAAAGAATTTGCTGGTGTTGATGCATTTCCTATTTGTCTAAATACTCAAGACACGGAACAAATTATTCAAACAATAAAAAACATTGCACCGGTATTTGGTGGAATTAATCTTGAAGATATTTCTGCTCCACGATGTTTTGAAATAGAAGAGCGACTCAAAAAAGAATTAGATATCCCAGTATTTCATGATGATCAACATGGAACTGCAATTGTTGTACTTGCAGGAATTATTAATGCACTCAAGTTGGTTAAAAAAGATTTAGCTAAAGTAAAAATTGTTATCAATGGAGCAGGAGCAGCAGCACTTGCAATTGCACATCTTCTTATCAAGGCGGGTGTGGATGCAAGCTCAATGATCATCCTTGATTCTATTGGAACAATTTATACAGGAAGAAAAGATTTAAATTCATATAAAGAAAAATTTGCAAAGATAACAAATAAGAAAAAAGTTGCAGGAGGGCTCGAAGAGGCATTGGTAGATGCAGATATTTTTATTGGTGTATCTAAGGCGGATGTTTTGAAAAATGAATGGGTAGAACAAATGGCAGATAAACCAATTGTATTTGCAATGGCAAACCCTGACCCTGAGATTAGTTTTGAAAATGCAAAGAGGACAAAGATTGCTGTGTTTGGAACTGGTCGATCTGATTATCCAAATCAAATTAATAATGTACTCGCGTTTCCTGGGTTATTTAAAGGTGTGCTTGAAGCAGGAATTCCTCAAATTACAGATGACATCAAACTCAAAGTTGCTTATGCAATTGCAAGTATTATTTC
>CAZDRR010000028.1:0-1952 GCA_964507955.1 uncultured Candidatus Saccharibacteria bacterium
CGCTTTGGTCTTCTCAACCTCGGCGAGCTCCTTGCGGACGTCGGCGAGCTCCTTGCGGAGTGCGTCGGTTTCCGCCTTGAGGGCGGCATCGTTGAAGGCTGGAGGCAGAGACTCACGAATGAGTTGCATGACTTCAGCCTTCGAGGTGCCCTTGGAGAACTTCTCAGTCTCCTTGGCGACCGCCTTTTCGACGGCACCCGAGAGTGCTTCATAGGTGATAGCTGGACCGACAGGACCTTCGGGACCCAAGGGACCCTGAGGACCGATAGGGCCCGGAACCTTGAATGCAATGATGATGGCCACAATGGCTGCAACCAAGGAAACAGTGGAACCAGCAATGACGCCGATCCACAGACTTCCTTTCTTGAGCCGGTTGTTGAGGTGTTCAATCACCGCTTGGCGGCGCTGGGCTTCCGCAGGTTGAATGTTCGGGGTATTGACATCAAAGATGTCACCGACTTCTAATTGACCGTTTTGCATGGCTTGAGTTGGTTGGTGGTGGTTTGTGAAAGGGGTTCGGCATCAGTGCTTCACCCTAACAGTTCGGATATAGTATATCATATTAAGTAAAAAAGTCAATGGTCTGTCTTATCTTTTCATATAAAGATATTTGACAATATTTAAAATAATGTTATTTTTCAAAGGAATTCAAACCACATCACCACCCATGAAATCGTTCATTTGCAACCTGTTTACCCTCGTTACCTTCGCCTCTTTTTTCTCTTCATGTGCAATGAAAAAAGAAGATCCCCAGCAAGAGCTGATTTACAATTGCATGCCGGATTCTCGAGAGATTTGCTTGAAATATGGCACTCACGGAGAATACTCCTACCGTACCTATGCCCATGGAGTTCAACTTCAAGCACTGTCCCCCAACATTAGCGTAACTTACGCCGAAGTATGGGATGTAGATCACGACGGAAAGCTTGAATCGGTGTGGGCACAAGATCGTGGAAAATGGAGACATTCTTCACTGATAGACCACCCAATCCTGAGCAAAGATCCAGATCCGATGTTTCTCACAAACTTCATTGGCCTAGGAAACCAAATTCGAAGTCAGACGGAGAAGGAAGAACCCGAGGGGTTTGTACGGGTATTTTGATAAAAAGAAGTACCTATCGAAAAAGCGGCGACTCTTGCAAGTCGCCGCTTTCCCTTTTATATAGTTTTGTAATAATCAGCTTCAACAACCCATCGATCTTGTTTTTTTCCAAATGTATCACATGTGGAGATTGTAAGCATTCTATTTCCTTTATTAAATTCAACTTTTATATCATCTTGAGATGCTCTTTTAACACTCGTAACTTTATATATATATTTTTTGTCTGCGCTCGTAATTTCAATTTCATCTCCTTGTACAAGTTTATCTAAATCATTAAACGTCTTATAAGCTTGATTATTAACAACCTTCCAATTAGTGCTATGTCCAAATAAAAACATGTTACCCCCCTGCAATGTTCCCGAACCAGGATAATATACTGCACCTCTTGCAAGAGCAGCATCTAAAGTGGAGACATCTATACTACTAGGAACCTGAATGTTTGAAGATACACCAATTTTTGGAATTTCTATTTTAGTAGGTATCAGGTTTTTATCCAAAACAAGATCCTTGTCTCCATTCCCGATAACTTCAAAGATACTCTTTTCTCCAATATTAATAGACTCTCCTGATTGAAATTGTTTTGGAGCAAAACCAAATAAAATAAGGATTGTGTAAGTTATTGTAAAAATACCCAGCACCATAACCATAAAAGATATGTGTTTTTTTGTTTTTGGAGTTATATTCATACGCTAAATTATAAAGTAATAATTAAAAAGTGTCACTTGCTTGTAATATATTAGTTTTTCTATTATCATAGGAACACATGCGCAGATGGCAGAGCGGTCAATTGCAGTAGACTGTAAATCTATCGCCCTTCGGGCTACGGGGGTTCGAATCCCTCTCTGCGCAC
>CAZDRR010000028.1:2052-9732 GCA_964507955.1 uncultured Candidatus Saccharibacteria bacterium
TGTTTTAAGTAACAACCCTTCTTTATAAAAAAATTTTCAGGTATAATATCCATTATGGAATCAACAAAAAATATAAAATCATTTATTGGTACATTACTTGCAACTGCCGGAGTGTTTTTTATGCTACTTGGCCTTATGGTGTTTATTGCACTTATGCTTGGAATTTATCTTAAACTTGGAATATTCATTATATTTATAATTGCCCCACTTGTAGTTGGAATTATTGCCTTTGCAGTTGGAAACGTATTACATAAATAAATAAGAAAAAGAAAAAGCGCGGCCTTCGGCCGCGCTTTTTCTTTTTAACTTAAACTAACGCTTCTTCAGTCATATCTTTTTCTTTATAAGATTGAGTACCCTTTTTACCTTTTCCACTTATATCAAAGGTAAATCCGCCATTTTTAACAGATACAGTTATTGTAGATCCTACAGGAACCCCTTTTGCAATAATGAGTTGTGCAAGCGGATTAAGAATTCTATCTTGAATTACACGCTTAAGAGGTCGTGCACCGTAATGTGGGTTATATCCCTCTTTTGCAAGAAATGCATGTGTTGATTTTACAAGTTTAATCTTAATTTGTTTTTCAAGAAGTCTCTCTGCAACTTTTTCAATTTGAATATTTACAATTTCTTCAATAGCTTTTTCTGACAAAATATCAAAGATGATTACATCATCTAGTCGGTTAAGAAATTCTGGTCTAAAATGATCTTTCAGTGCTTTTTCTACATTAGTTTTTGTTTCTTCGTAATGAGCTTTTGTAGATTTATCATATGCAAACCCAATTGTTTCCATTTTATCAATATGTTCTGCACCAATATTTGAAGTCATAATAATCACAGTATTCTTGAAGTTTACAGTTCTTCCCTTAGAGTCTGTAAGTCGTCCATTATCAAGTACTTGCAAAAGAACATTGAATACTTCTGGATGTGCTTTTTCAATTTCATCAAATAATACAACTGAATATGGTCTATGTCGTATTTTATCTGTAATTGTTCCACCTTCATCATGTCCAACATATCCAGGGGGAGAACCTATTAATTTTGAAACTGAATGTTTTTCCATAAACTCAGACATATCAATTCGCACAAGAGCTTTATCATCATCAAAAAGATATTGTGCAAGTGCTTTTGTAAGTTCAGTCTTACCTACACCAGTTGGACCAAGAAACATAAATGAACCGATTGGTTTATCAGGATCAGAGATTCCTGCACGCGATCGTTTAATAGCATTTGCAACTTTTCTAACAGCTTCATCTTGTCCGATAATTCGTTTTTTAAGTTCTTTTTCCATTCGAGCAAGTTTACTTGCTTCTTCCTCAAGCATTCGTTCTACTGGAATACCTGTCCATCTCGCAACAATTCCCGCAATATCTTCTTCTGTGACTTCCTCACGCAAAATTCTTCGTGAACCTTGTAAATCTTTAAGTCTTTTTTCATATCCTTTTAAATCTTTTTCAACCATAGGAATTGTCCCATAACGAATCTCTGCTGCCCGCGACAGATCAGCTCGTGCTTCAGCTTGTTCTGCCTCAATTCTAAGAGATTCAAGATCTCCTTTAAGAACTTTAATATTTGAAATTGCCTCTTTTTCGTTTTGCCATTTAAGATCAAGCTCTTTGATTCCCTCTTTAAGTTCTGCGATTTCTTTTTCAATCTTTGTTAGTCTATTTTTCTGAACAATAGTTTTTTTTGCTTCTTTATTTAAAGCTTCTCGTTCAATTTCATATCGCATTATTTTTCTTTTTGCATCTTCAAGCTCTTCTGGCATGTTTTCAAGAGAAATCTTCAATGTTGAAGATGCTTCATCAATAAGATCTACAGCCTTATCAGGTAAAAATCTATCGGTTATATATCGTGAAGATAATTGAACTGCCGCAACAATAGCATCATCAGTAATTCGTACTCCATGATATAACTCATATTTTTCTTTAATTCCCCTAAGAATTGCTGTTGCATCTTCTACACTTGGCTCTGCAACTGATACAGGTTGGAATCTTCGTGTGAGCGCAGCATCTTTTTCAATATACTTTTGATACTCTTTAATAGTAGTTGCTCCAATAGCCTTAAGTTCTCCTCGTGCAAGAGCAGGTTTTAACATATTAGATGCATCAAGAGAACCTTCTGATGCACCCGCACCAGCAAGTGTATGGATTTCATCAATAAAGAGAATGATTTTCCCTTGTGCTTGAGTTACTTCCTTTAAAATCTTTTTGAGTCTATCCTCAAATTCTCCTCTATACTTAGTTCCTGCAACAAGTGCCCCTAGATCAAGAGATACAAGTTCTTTGTCTTTAAGAGATTCAGGAACATCACCTTGAACAATTCTATTTGCAAGCCCTTCTACGATTGCAGTCTTACCTACTCCCGCTTCTCCAATAAGAATCGGGTTGTTTTTTGTTCGTCGTGAAAGAATTTGAACAATCCTGTTAATTTCTTTATCTCTTCCAATTACTGGATCAATTTTATTTTCTCTCGCTTTATCTGTAAGACTAATGGTGTACTTACGAATAGCTTTCATTGTTTTACCTCCTTCTGCAACTTTTGCTTTACCTGTTTTGATATCCGCAAGAATTTTTACAACATCATCTCTTTCAATTTTAAATTTAGATAGTATATCTTTTGCTTTACTTGGAACTTCAAATAATGCGATGAATAAATGTTCTGTTGAAACAAACTCATCATTGAGTGATTCTGCAATCTTTGTTGAATATTCAATCGATTGAGCAAGTTCAGGTGCAAGATATACTTGATATGAAGGAGAAAGAACATGTCCAGTATCGGAACTATCAATTGTTTCCAACAGCGTATCGGTAAGTAGTACAATATCTATTTCCATTTTATCTAAAATAGAAGCAACAAGACTTTCTTCTTGAAGAGTTAGTGCGAGCAATAGATGAATAGGATTAACATGATTTTGTCCTCGCTCTATTGCAAGTTCATGTGCTTGTCTAATTGCTTCTTTTGCTTTTGATGTAAAATTTTTGAATGGTTGCATAAGATACTAAGTTATTGGACTTATAATTTACAATATTTTCTTGAAAAATCAAGTTTATGGTGCTGGAGCCAGCTGTGCTTTGAGAGAATTTATAGGCATAAAGATAGTTCTATCCTCTGTTGTAAATGTTTTTATACCTATAACTGCACCTTGTAGATTTAGCAACACACTTCCGATGAGTACATTTTGACCATTTACAGAAGTATCTATTGATATAAGAGAACCATCTTGATTTTTTATAAGACTTTCAATTTCTCCAACAGCAACACTTGTTTGTCTTGAACCAGAAAGAGAGATTACACTTTGAGCGAGTTTAAGAGAATTTGAATCTCCAAATGTAGTTGGAGTAAAATTACCAGGATTTTCTCCTTGTATCTTTAAAGTAATAAAATCAGCAGTTTCAGAACCAGAAGAATATTTAACTAGAAATTTTTTATCTCCAATTTGCACAAGATATGTTGTTCTTTTATCAACCATCCTTCTATCAACTAGAATATCTCCGCTACTATTTAGTATTATACCCATAGTAATAAATTCTGAATTCTTATTAAAAATTCTTGCGATACTATTTTCATTTTTTGAAACCGCATTAATAGATTGATCTTCTTGGTTTACTACAACTGTAACCACTTCTTTTGCCTTATCTGGTTGTTTAGTGATTATATTTTTTATTTCTTCAACTGGTTTTTGAGTTACAGATTCAACCGTACGCTCAACTACTCGGTTAATTGTTTGTGTTACAGGCTCTGGTGCCTGTTGCATAATAGAAACAACTGTAATCCCTGTTGCGATTGAAGTAACAAAACTTACCAATAAACAAAGCAGTACTATTTGCTGGGTGTTTAGATTCATAAGGCTATTTTACACCATATGAATGAAATTTGGAATTAGTGTGATTATTGCCCGTTTTAAACAGAATATTTAATAACTAATCTATTTTCTGCAATCTACATACCTTCTCCAACACCCTCGCAGCCTTCACAATATCCTTCTTACTAGTTGTCCGACCGAACGAGAACCGTAGTGATGATCCTGCACAGTCTTCCTTCCCCATTGCGAGAAGGATATCTGACTTGAGAATTCCTTTTGACCCTGCACACGATGTCATTGCTGCACAATTTACTCCATACTCATCCATTTGAATTACAGCAAAGTCACTATTAAGTCCATGAATACAGATATTCAAAATATTTGGAATAATTTCTCCGCTTCCATTTATTTGATAGTGAATAGATGTCTTATTTAATTGTTTAACAAAAAATTCTTTAAGCATTTCAAAATGCTTTATATCCTTCTCTCTTCGTTTTTCAATAAGAGTAAGAGCAGTATCTATCCCAACACTTGTTGCAAGAGATTCTGTTCCTGATCTAAGTCCAAATTCTTGTCCACCCCCAAATACAATAGGTTCTAATTCTATATATTGTTTTTTAACTAACAATCCAGTCATCTTTGGTGCATATATTTTTGAACCATCAATAGTAAGCATATCAACACCGAGTTTTGGAATTGAAACATTTTGTGTAAGTGTCATCTGACTCACATCACTATGTATAAATGGATACTGACTTTGTGTTCTTCCCAAACTATTTTTATATTTTTTAACAATACTTGAAACTTTATGAATTGGTTGAATCACTCCCGTCTCGTTTGATGCTCCGATAACAGTTATAAGAACGGTTTCTGGACGAAGCATTTTTTCAAATGTTTGAACATCAATACTTCCATTTTCAAAGACTGGAATACACTCAACATCTACACCTAATGTCTTACTATGTTCTATACATTCAGAAACAGCAGGATGCTCTATTGAAGAAACAAGAACATGAGGAGTAAAGTCTACTGTTTTTTTTACATTCCTTATAAAACCCACAATCGCCAATGTAATAGACTCACTTCCCCCTTGTGTAAAGATTACTTCTGATTCTTTTACTCCGAAAAAATTCGCACTATGTCCCCGTGCTTTTTTAATAATCTTTTTAATGTCTTGCCCCGCTTTATAACTTGCAGATGGATTATAAAAATATTTTGACCAAAACGGTTCAATTGCTTTTTGAACCTCTCTTGCAACAGGTGTTGTTGCCGCAAAATCAAGATGAACCTTTTTTGTGTTGATAACAGTGTTTAAAAATGACTTCATAGAGTATAATCTATTAATATGATAACGGTATTTGAACAGAATGTAATTCTTTTTGCAACAGCGTCAGCTATTATTCTACTACTTACAGGATGGATTGCCTATTTGCACTTTAGATTTAACAGATTAGTAAAAACAGCTCACAAAGACAATATTGAGAAGACTCTTGTTGAAATTTATTCTTACTTAGAAAAAAATCATAAACAAAACTTCGACATTGTAAATCATCTTAAAGTTTTGGATAAAAAAATTCATACAGCACCACGAGGTCTTGGACTTATACTGTTTAAAGCTTTTGATGGAATGAAGTCAGGAGGAACAAACAGCTTCTCACTTGCTCTTTTGAATGAAAAAGGAGACGGAGCAATACTCTCAACCCTTCACTCACGAGACAGAGTAAATGTCTATTCAAAAGAAATTCAAGCCTTTAAAGCATCTGTACTTTTGACCGAAGAAGAACAGCAAGCATTGACAAAAGCCCAAAATTCTTTAAGTTTATAGTATAAATCTTATATTTTCTATGTCACAAACCTCTCACACAAAAGAAGAGTCAGCTATTCGTCCACCTATTATTGCTATTATGGGTCATATTGACCATGGAAAATCAACACTCCTTGATTACATACGAAAAAGTAATGTTGTAGCAAAAGAAGCTGGTGGAATTACACAGCATATTGGTGCATATGAAGTTGAATACGATCAAGAAGGAACAAAAAAGAAAATAACCTTCCTGGACACTCCTGGACACGAAGCTTTTTGTGGCGTGCGAGAGCGAGGAGCGCGAATAGCAGATATTGCTGTACTTATCGTATCTGCAGAAGACGGTGTAAAACCTCAAACAAAAGAAGCACTTGAATGTATTAAGAACGCAGGACTTCCATATGTAGTTGCAATTAATAAGATTGATTCTCCAAAGGCAAACATAGACCTTTGTAAAGCATCCTTAATGGAAAATGAAATTTATCTTGAAGGATTAGGTGGAACAATTTCATATGCAGAAATTTCAGCAAAAACAGGACAAGGTATAACCAATCTTTTTGATATTATTCTTCTCACCGCAGAAATTGAAAACTATACATATAATACAAACACCCTAGGATCAGGATATGTTATTGAAGCTCAAAAAGACAAGTTTAAAGGAATTACAGCAACACTCGCCCTTAAAAACGGTACAGCTCATAAGGGAGAATTTGTGGTTACACAAAATTCATACTCTCCTATTAGAACAATTCTAGATCAAAATCAAAAACAACACGATTCAATAACTTGCTCTGCACCATTTACAGTATCAGGCTTTGATGTTCTCCCTACTGCAGGTGATACATTTGAAATTGTAAAAACAAAAAAAGAAGCAGAAGATTATATTCTTGAACATAAAATAAATACTCTTTCATCAGACAAAAAAGATATCTCTTGTGACGAACATTCAATATTTCTCCCTATCATCATCAAATCAGATGTAATTGGTAGTAAAGATGCAATTGAATATGAACTAAGAAAAATAAATATTAATCACGTTATCTTAAAAATAATACGATCTGAAACTGGGGATATCACAGAAGCAGATACTCAATTAGCAACAACAAATCCACGAACCATTATAATTGGTTTTAACACCAAAATTGATCCACAAGCACGAAATCTTATTGAAAGAAATAATATAAAAGTAAAACTATTTAATATTATTTATGAAATACAAAAATGGGTTGAAGAAATAGCATTAGAAGCACAACCAAGTCACGAACGAGAAGAAGTTATTGCGGAAGTTAAAGTACTTAAAGTATTTGGTAATGCAAAAAAACTACAAATTATTGGTGGTAAAGTTACATCAGGGACAATTGAAAAAAATCTTAAATTTAAAATATTACGAAGAAGTGAAGAGATAGGAAGAGGAACTCTTAAAGGTCTTCAAAGAAACAAACAAGAAGTAGACACTGTGCCAGAACCAGAAGAGTTTGGTTGCGCAGTAGATACAAAGATTGATCTCGCAGAACATGATGTACTACAAATTGTAAAAATGGTTAAATTTTAAATATGGACTTTAAACACGATAAAACAGAACACCTTATTCAAAAACTCGCAGGAGAATTTATTGAACGAGAATCAAACAGAAACTCTCTTATCACAGTAACTCGTGTATATCTCCCAACTGATATGAAAAGAGCTATTATTATGTGTACTGTGTTGCCTGAAGGTCAAGAAGAAAACGCTATTAACTTTTTAAAACGACTCCGAGGTGAATTTAAAGAATACTTTAAAAAACATGCGAAAGTTGGAAGAATTCCTTTCTTTGATTTTGAATTAGATAAAGGAGAAAAAATAGCTCAAAGAATTAGAGATTTGTCAGAAGACATGTAAATTAAAAAACATCCAATGAAAATCACTTAAAAATGAGCCTCGATTTTCATTGGATGTTTTTGCTTATCATATATCCTAGAAAAATCTTTTATTCTCTGATACACTAGCAAGGCAAGGCGTAGTGGCGAAGTTGGTCAACGCGGCAGTCTGCAAAACTGCTATGCACCGGTTCGATCCCGGTCTACGCCTCAAA
>CAZDRR010000029.1:0-6780 GCA_964507955.1 uncultured Candidatus Saccharibacteria bacterium
ATTATGCTTGCAGGAAAAGAAAAGCTTCACAATATAATTGCAATTGTAGATCGAAATAATATTCAAATCGATGGATATACAGAGGATGTAATGCCTCTTAACCCACTTACAGATAAGTGGGAATCCTTCAATTGGCATGTTCAAGAAATAGATGGACATAATTTTGAGGCAATTGATACTGCAATTGCACAAGCAAAATCTACATTTGGTAAGCCATCTGTAATTATTGCACACACTATTCCTGGCAAGGGTGTTCCTGAATTTGAGCGCCTGCCTGTATGGCATGGTAAGGCGCCAAATAAGGAAGAGAGTACCCGAGCACTTCAAGTTCTTCGAACATTAGCAGGTAAGATACAAAGCGAACATGAATAATAACGAACAATACACACGAATATCAGAATTCTTCTTTGAAATAGGAACTATGCGAAAGCTGCATCGAATGCATCTTCAAAATCTTTTTGTTGATGATAGTTCAGATAATATCTCATCGCACTCATATCGAGTAACAATGATTGCTTGGTTTCTTGCAAAACTTGAAGGTGCAGATCCATACAAGGTTTTATTAATGGCACTTGCACATGATCTTTCAGAGATTCGAAGTAATGATCATAATTGGGTTCATAAAAAATATGTAAAAATTTACGAAGATGAAATTCGAGAAGATCAATTAAAAACCCTCCCATTTCAAGAATTGTTTGATGTGTCTGTAGAATATGAAAAGCGAGAAACTCTTGAATCAAAAGTTGCAAAAGATGCAGATTTACTCGATCAAATTCTTCTTCTTCGAGAATACGAATGGCAAGGCAATAAAGAAGCAGAAAAATGGCTTCGAGGAATTAATCGTTCAAAAGAATTAGATGAACGGAAAAGCAGAAAGGATAGATTTCATACAGAATCAGCGAAGAAAATATTAGATGAATTATATGATATGCACCCGTCAAAATGGTGGGAAAATATTTGGACTAATGTAAATAGATAACATGCTAAACTCAAAATTATTTTTAAATGAAAATGTTTTCAATTCTGACGTTGAGCAGGTTCCTATTAGAAATGGTTTTGGCGAAGGGTTAGTTGAAGCAGCAGAAAAAGACTCTCGAATAGTTGGTCTTTGTGCTGATCTTACTGAGTCTACTCGAATGGAAGAATTTGCAAAAAAGTTCCCAGATAGATTTATTGAGATGGGGATTGCAGAACAAAATCTTGCTTCTGTTGCATCAGGCATGGCTGCAATGGGAAAAATTCCATTTATGTCGAGTTACGCTGCTTTTTCTCCTGGTCGAAATTGGGAACAGATTCGGACAACAATTTGTTATAACGATGTTCCTGTAAAAATTGCTGGTTCGCATGCAGGACTTACCGTTGGTCCTGATGGTGGAACACATCAAGCACTTGAAGATATTGCACTTATGAGAGTACTTCCTAATATGTGTGTGATATGTCCTTGTGATACTCACGAAGCAAAGAGAGCTACACTTGCAATGGCACAAACAAATACTCCAACATATATACGACTTGCTCGAGAAAAGACTCCAGTAATAACAACAAAAGAAACTCCATTTGAGATTGGGAAAGGTCAGGTATTTTTTGAATCAAAGAGTGATACAATAGATGTGGTAATCATTGCATATGGTTCATTAGTATATCAATCACTTCAAGCTGCAGAAAAACTTGATGATGAAGGAATAAAAGTTGCTGTAATTAATATGGCAACAATAAAACCTTTAGATGTAAAAATACTTGATATATATGCAAAGAAAGCAAGAGCATTCGTTACGGTCGAAGAACACCAAATTATAGGGGGACTTGGGAGTGCGATTGCAGAGTGGTCTGCTTTAAATCATCCTGTTGCAATTGAATTTGTTGGTGTGAGAGATTTGTATGGACAATCAGGTAAACCTAATGAGTTACTTGATATATATGGTTTAAATGTAGAATCAATACAAAAATCCGTTTATAAAGTTTTAGAAAGAAAATAGTTATGAAAAAAAATATAAATATCTTTATAATAAGCATTCTACTCACATTTTTTTTAACAGAGAATTTTGTATATGCACAAGAATTTTCTCCAATAGGTAAATTGGCACAGGATTATATTCAAAGAATAAATAAGGAGCTTCAAAAAACAAATAATGCTGTTCCAAATCCAAAACAAGAGACGGTAGTTGTTAATCCTGAAGCAATTATTCTTGATGCTGTAACAGATTCGATTGATACTATTAGTAAGACAGTAGAAGAAGTAAAAGAAGAAAAAGTTAAAGTTATTGAAAATATAAAAACTTCAATTAAAGAAGATATTGATAGTTCTATTATTCAAATCAAAAAAAATGTAGAAAAACCAGCATATGAATTACAAAAAGCTGTAGATGCTGAAAGGGCACAGCTTTTTGAAGATGTTTCAAAGACAATTGAAGAAATAAAGCCAACAGAAGCAAAACAAGAAACTCAAAAAATCCTTGAACTTAAAGATAAAATAGATACATCTATTGATACTATTCAGAAGAAATTAGAAGATGAATCAGGGCTACCTGTTAGTTTTGAAAAATCGAAGAGAGATGTTCAAGATACACTTTCAGAGTTTCAACAAGTTCTTAATGAAAAAAAGAATATTATAGAATCTCGCCAAGGAGAATATGTTTTTAAAGATTCTGACTCAGATGGAATATCAGATTATGATGAAATATATATTTATAAAACAGATCCAAATAATCCACGAACAAAAGGTGAAGGAAAAACTGATGGTGAAAAAATTGCAGAAGGAATTAATCCATTGAGTGATACTGATCAAAAAATTAATTTTCAAGATCCGCGAGAAGACAAAGAATCATTTGTAACTTCATCATATAAAGTTGATAAGGTTGAGTTAATCAAAGAAGAAAAAAAATTAGTATTTGAAGGTACAGCGCTTCCAAATACTTATATAACCTTGTATATCTATAGTACTCCAATAGTTGTAACTGTAAAAACTGATACGAATGGACAGTGGAGTTATTCTCTTGAAAAAGAACTTGAGAATGGAGAACACCAAATGTATGTTGCAACCAACGATACATCTGGAAAGATAGTTGCACGTTCAAATCCTATTTTGTTCACTAAATCAGCAGAAGCTGCAACAATTGGGATTACAGGAAGCATTGATACATCTATAAACCCACAAAATTTTTTAAAGGATAATTTTATTCTCATTACTCTTGCAATATTTATTGCAGTAGTTGTTCTTGGAATGATGTTTGTTGGAAATCATAAGACAATAAAATCTGCAGTTGCAGAACTTAAAAATCAAGTTAATACAAAATAAATATATGTTTGAAAAGCTCTTTCCATCACTTAAATCAACCTTTCAAAGAATAAAGAAAAACCCTCAATTATTCTGGACAATTTTTGTAGCTATTTTTATTACAATTGGTTTCATAATTATTGCTCAATTATTTATACAAATAGCACAAGATGCCCAAGAAAGACTTATTAATGTACGAATAGGTTCAATTCAAGACTCTCTTTCAGAATTCATTGAATTAAAAGAAGAATCTAGAGAGAAAATAGATAATGCGATAGTAAATCTAATGAATCAAAATCAAACAATACTTGATTTTACATTTTACATAAAAGACGGAAGTACATTTAAAGTATTTGCTTCATCAGAAAAAAATAAAATAGGGTCACTGTTAGAAGAAGTGCCACTTGCGGCTCAACTTGCCTTAAACGATGTTAAGAATTCTTATACCATTGAATTACAAACAACTGATGAAAGACAATATCAGACATTTAGATCGCTTGTTAAAAATGGTGAAACTGTTGGACTTATATCTACAACTCAAACATTATCTCAGGCCGACCTTGCTGTTGAAGAAAATATAAAGAAAGGCATTATAGTTCTTATTGTTATTTTAGTTTTAACAATGTTCTTATTTTTCAGACATTCCAAAATAATTGACTATACTGCTTTATATGAAGATTTAAAACAAGTTGATCAACTCAAAGATGATTTTATTTCAATGGCTTCTCATGAATTGAAGACACCACTTACTGCAATACGAGGGTATAGTGAATATATAACAGAAGGAAAAGAAATTCCTGAAGAGTATAAAGAGTATTCAAGAAGAATTGATGTCTCTTCAAAACAACTTGCTGAATTGGTAGAGGATATGCTTGATGTTTCTAGAATTCAACAAGGAAGAATGCAGTTTGAAATAAGAGAAATAATTGCACCTAATTTTATTTCTAATCTGATGCCGGTATTTGAGACTCTTGCTCAACAAAAAAACTTAAAGTTGGTCTTAGAACAGGAAGGATTAAAATTTTCAAAAATATGTGTAGATGAAAATAGATTAAGACAAGTATTGGTTAATATCGTAGGTAATGCAATTAAATATACTAAAGAGGGTGAAGTTAAAATAAAACTTTCTAACGATGCAAATATACTTGAAATTAGAGTAAGCGATAGTGGTATTGGTATGAGTGAAGAAGAAAGAAAACATTTGTTTGAAAAATTTTATAGAGTACGAAATGATGATACTAAAGATATTAAAGGAACTGGTCTGGGACTTTGGATTACAAAACAGTTGGTGGAAAAGATGGGAGGAACATTGTCTGTTGAGTCTATAAAAGGGATGGGAACACACATGATTGTGCGCTTTGAAGCTACAGTTTAAATAGTTGACAAAGTTATTGAAAGTTGTAATATTGTGTTTAAGTCCCTGATCTTCACATCCGAAGATTAGGAAAATTCTCAACCAAACCAACCAAAATGAAAACGAAACTCTGCGTCCTCGCGACGCTCGTCTTCTTTCTCCTTCTCGGGCTTACGGGCCCGGTGAAGAGTGCTGTGACAATGACAGACATCACCAGGTCTGAGTTTGATGCCTTTGCGGCGAATACTACGACCGTGTCGTGGAGCATCACACTGTATCCTGGTGCAAGTGGAGGAATCTTCTTCCCAGAAGTTCGGGTCTATCGGTCTGATGGAACCTCTGTGCTTTTGAATCATGACTGGCACAAACCTGAACAAATTGTGTTGTCGTACAACGCTGCAGGAAAACTGAGTTTGGGTGTCGGATCTACCATCGCTGATATCTACCCTTTGCTTGGTGTGAATGCACTTGCATTTCAAATCAAGGACGACAGTGTTGGACCTACAGTCCTTGAAGGGAATCTTTTCAATGGTGTTTCAGTGCGGAATCTCTTCGCGGACGATCCGTCTGAAATGAATGTCACTTATGACCAGGTTCTTGTTACTGGATTTAGTGACACCTTTGAATACTCAGGAGCACTGGACATGGGTCGCGATGGACTTTCAGGAGGCACTAGTTCGTACCTCAAAATCATTGGATTTACCGTTCCGGAACCATCCTCTGCGATCCTTCTTTTCTTCGGAGCATTGATCTTTGCAAGGCGCAAGCGCTGAGCGAGGAACACTGTATCTTTCTGACTGCCGCAACATACCAACGTTGCGGCGGTTTTAATTTGAAGAAGAATAATAAGAACATTTAGTGTTTCCAGAAAAAACAGGTATATCATCAGCATTACCAAAGCATTTGGAATTTGTTTTTTCTATAACCCAATTTAATACATAAGATGAACACGTAGAATCTTCACAAGTATATGTTACTCCTGAAAATGTTACCGCACCTCCAGAAATAGGAGTCTTGTCTGCAGGAGGGCCTGCGATGTATGTTGTCAGGGCTGTATTAATTTGATTGTCTCCATATTTAGGAGTTACAACCCTACATGTCTCGCTTTCTGTTAGACCTATACATCTCTCGATGGTTTCTTCTCCTATACCTGCACTTGGATAAGTTCCATTATTATCACTTTTATATAATTCCAACGCTTTAACATATTCCATAACCAAACTATTTTTTGCAGAGTTTCGTGCTTTTGCTCTACTGTCTTGAAGTGCTGCGAGTACAATTGTTGAAAGTAATGCAATTATTGAAATTACAACCAAAAGTTCAATCAGTGTGAATCCTGAATTTTTTGACGGAGCGAATTTTATAGAGCGGCTTTGAGAAGTCTTGAAAGGTTTTCTATCAAATTCGTTACGATATTTTTGCATAATTATTTTGGCAACAAAGGATCTTTGCCTTGACGGACAAGTTCTATGTATTGTTCAAAAGTGTATACGTTGCCATTTTGATCTATTACAATATTATTTGTAGGGGGAGAAATTCTAAAATAAAGCAAAACACTTGTGAGTGCGAGTGTTACGATTACAACTCCTGTCAAAACAAATAGCGCTTGCTTTTCATTTTTTACAATACCTGTTTTAAGTAGAAGAGTAACCATCGTTGGGGTTACGGGTTCTCCGAATAATTTTCTGGATTTAATATGAAACTCGTTCTTTTCAATAAAGTCAACTCTATTCATTACTTCTATTGTACTATTTTTTGAAAGAAACTTTAATCTAATTGGTGTGCACAAGAATTTTCTGATGTTCTGAGGTTTCAATAATTGCATAACAAGGATTTGAAATTCTAAATGGAATGTGTATAATGGTCAAACAGCAGTATGTTGAAAACTTGTTGAAAGATAGCGGGGTAGAGGAGAGGCACCTCGTGAGGCTCATAACCTCAAGACCCTGGTTCGATTCCAGGCCCCGCTACAAGATAATTAATACTAAAAGCGGTGGACCCGAAGGGTCCACCGCTTTTAGTATACCTCTTTGAATTCTTTTAATTTTAAGGTATATTGTAGTCCTAGATATATGTCGGGGTAGCTCAGTCGGTTAGAGCGTAGCACTCATAAAGCTAAGGTCGTGAGTTCGATTCTCACCCTCGACACCAT
>CAZDRR010000029.1:6880-9574 GCA_964507955.1 uncultured Candidatus Saccharibacteria bacterium
TGGTATGGCACAAGACATGGATGTTCAACAATACTCCTCTTGGGAACATTTGCATGAATGTTATCTTGAGAAAGGATATTCTGAAGATCCAAGAAAGTGCTGGCATCTTATCAGAATTTCGGTTCATGGTACGATTGAGTTTAGGATGTTTGATAATACGGACAATCTTGAACTTGTTTCTGATTGGGCGAACGAGTGCTACCAACTTTGCGCTTCGGCGCTTCGTTGATTTTGGGAGGCACGTCTGTTCGTGCCTCCCATTTTAAAATATGAAAAAAAATAACAAACCACACATATTAATAAATATTGCAACACACGGTAATGAACGAATTGGCTTTTATGTTAAAAAAGAATTAGAAAAAATAAAAATAGAAAAAGGATTTGTTGAATTTAATATAGCAAATGAAAAAGCTTATTTAAAAAATAAAAGATTTATTGATCAGGATTTAAACAGATCATTTCCAGGAAAAAGAAATGGAAATCATGAACAAAAATTAGCATATACACTTTCAAAAAAAATAAAAAAAGCAGATCTAGTATTAGATATACATTCAACAACAAGTACTCTCAAAGATGCGATCATAATTACAAAAGATACAAAAGGGACAATGCAATTACTTAATGTTATTAAACCTAAGTATGTTTTATATATGTCTATGAATAAGCAAAACGCATTAATCTCTTCTGCAAAAATAGGTTTAGCGTTTGAATATGGAAAAGATAATGATAGATCTGTAATACAAAAAACAGTAAGAGATATTAAGATAATTCTTTCATATTATGGAGTTATTGATTCAAAGCTTAAAAAGAAAAAAACAGTAACTAGATTTTTTAAAATAAAGAAAGAATTTCAAAAAAATAAAGGAGAAAAATTAAAAAAAGAAATCTCTAATTATAAGTTAGTGAAAAAGGGTGATATTGTTGCTTATTCAAAACATCGAGATATTCGCGCCACAGAAGATTTTATCCCTATTCTTTTTGGAGAAAATAACTATGAAAAAATATTTGGATTTATAGGTAAAGAGTATACGATTGCATAAAAATCTTTAATGTATATAATCATTTTATACCTTTGATCCAGCTGACACTGGTGAGGTGGAGAAAGAACATGCTGGCAGTCCCGAAGGGGCTGCCAGCACAAGTAGACTCTCTCGTTCCTGCTACGACAAGCAGAAATTAAGTACAAAACAGGGTGGCACCGCGACAAGATCGCCCCTGCGAATTGATTATTAGATAATGAATTCGGAGGGGCTATTTTGTTTCTCCGACAAAAACTGTACTTATGGAAAGAATATATATAAAAGATCTAAAAGAAAAATTAGAACAAGAAGTCATTATTAAAGGTTGGATTGACGTGAGACGAGATCAAGGAAAGTTAATTTTCTTGGATTTTAGAGATGTATCAGGAAAAGTTCAAGGAGTTATTTTACCAAATGCAATAGAAGCTCATGAAGTTGGTTCAACTGTTCGACCAGAGTGGGTTGTTGAAGTAAAAGGAAAGGTAAACAAAAGACCAGAGAGAAATATTCAAGCCGATAAAATGAACGGAGACATTGAGCTTGAAATTCTTTCTATTGTTGTATTGAACAAAGCCGAGACACCACCATTTGCAATTGATGGAGATGGAAAAGAAATTGGAGAAGAGATAAGACTTAAGTATAGATACATTGATCTGAGACGAGAACGAATGCAAAAAAATATTCAGAATAGACATAAAGCAATGCAATTTATACGAGAGTTTTATTCAAAAGAAGGATTTTTTGAAATAGATACGCCTCTTCTTACAAAATCAACACCAGAAGGGTCACGAGACTATGTTGTACCTTCACGACTTTATACGGGAAATTTCTATGCTCTTCCACAATCACCTCAACAATATAAGCAATTGTTGATGTCATCTGGATTTGAAAAATATTTTCAAGTAGCACGATGCTTCCGAGATGAAGATACAAGAGGTGATAGACAACCTGAGTTTACTCAAGTTGATATTGAAATGAGTTTTGTACAACAAGAAGATGTTATGGCTGTAAATGAAAAGCTAATGATTGAGATGATCACAAAACTATATCCAGAAAAACGAATTCAACAAATTCCATTTCCAAGACTTACATACAAAGAAGCAATGGAAAAATATAATTCTGACAAACCTGACATACGGGAAGATAAAGAAGATCCAAATCTTCTTGCATTCTGTTGGGTTATTGATTTTCCTTTCTTTGAAAAAACAGATACGGGAGCGTGGACATTTACACATAATCCATTTTCTGCACCAAAGCCAGAGTATGTTGCAGATTTGTATGATGATTCTAAAATTGAAGGAATTGTCGCAGCACAATACGATATGGTATTAAACGGAAGTGAAGTTGGTGGAGGTGGAATACGAAACCATAAACCAGAAGATCTTAGACGAGTATTTGAAATCATGGGATATGAAAAAGAACGAATTGAAAAAAACTTCGGACATATGCTTGAAGCGCTTGCATCAGGGACACCTCCTCATGGAGGACTCGCTTTCGGGTTTGATAGACTTATGATGATTCTCCAAAATGAACCAAACATTAGAGAAGTAATTCCATTTGCCAAGACAGGAGAGGGAAGAGATCCAATGATGGAATCTCCAGCTCCGATTGAACCAGGACAGCTTCAGGAGCTTGGAATTTTGTTTAAGAAATAGTGTTGAAAAATAAGGATAAA
>CAZDRR010000030.1:0-9509 GCA_964507955.1 uncultured Candidatus Saccharibacteria bacterium
AAAAGCGTGCAACCCTGCGGGTTGCACGCTTTTCTTTTTTAATAACTCTATTTACATTTCATTTGAAAGATTCATAATTAAATAAGCCATGAACCAAAACGAAAATTTAGGTCCATTGTTCGAATATCGTCCCGATTCAAGACGGGAAAGTTCTGTGGGTGTTTTAACTTCTGAAGAGGAGTATGATGAAAGAGATACATGTCCGACTTGTCATAATGGTGGATTTTGTCCAAAACATGATCGTCGTGATGGTATTATTCCGCCACAACTCTATGTTTCAGATGTTGAAAAATCAACAGCGGATGATCCTGTTACAGATAAAGAACGGGATGCATTTTTCGAACAATTGAAGCAAAATCTGGAGGGGAAATAATAACCAAAATTCTCCTTATCAAAACTCCTCTATCCATTATGGTGGGGGAGTTTGATTCTCTCTAAAATATAGGTCATGTTATAGTACTGTCACATGCCTGTATATAAAAAAATTAATACTAACTATTTTAAGAAATGGTCCAGTGATATGGCTTACATTTTGGGTTTTCTATATGCTGATGGAAATATTATAAAAAATAAAAGGGGAGCTCATTTTATATCTTTTTACTCTGCTGATTTAATTTTGTTAAAACAAATTAAGAAAAGATTAAATTCTGATCACAAAATTACATTGAGGAAAGGATCTGGTTTACATAACTACTGTATCCAAATTGGAAGTAAAGAGATGTATAAGGATTTATTAAAAATCGGGTTAAAAGAAAATAAAACCACTCGAATGAGCTTCCCTGATATGAAAAAGAAATACTTCGGTGATTTTTTAAGAGGTTATTTTGATGGGGATGGAAATGTGTGGGTTGGAAAAATTCACAAGAATAGAAAAACAAGCCATTTGGTAATACAAACATCTTTTACATCTTGTTCAGGAAAATTTTTAGGATCTCTTCAAGAATATATATTTAAAATTAGTGGACAGACAGGATCTTTGAGTAAAGGAAAGGGTAATTATTATAGATTAACATTTAGTATCAGGGGGTCTTTTATTTTATATAAAATTATGTATAATAACTCCCAGTCATCTTTATTCTTAAAAAGAAAGAAGATGATTTTTGCGAGATATTTTAAAAATAAATACTTGCAGGTGTAGCTCAGCTGGTTAGAGCGTCCGCCTGTCGATTGGCAGCTTCCAGTACGAAAGTCTGGTCGAAAATGAGGTGAATTGCTGGAAATCCTACCTAGAAATAGAAGGACAATCAGCAGCCAAGCCAAGCAGAATTTATATTTTCAATTTTTGAAAATATAAATTCTGCTTGGAAGGTTCAGAGACTATCCTTTATGGAGTAGGCCTTACAAAAGGTCGAAGCGCCTCACATCTACGTCGAAAGATATGATGATGATATAGTCCATACCATTACGAGAGTTTTGGATAAATGCACGCGGAAGGTCGAGGGTTCGAGTCCCTTCACTTGCGCCAATTAAAGAAAAACGACATATATATGTCGTTTTTCTTTTTACCTCAAAGGGTGTACTATCTGTTTTATGAAACTAGTTACATTAAACATTTGGGGAGGGAGGGTAGGATCAAGACTCCCTGATTTTTTTGCAAAATATAACGATATAGATATTTGGTGTTTTCAAGAAGTATTTAATAAAAAAGAAGGTCCTGTATATGTAAAGACAGAAGGTTTTGAACCAGATAATAACTTACAAAAAACATTATCGAATTATTTGAATTTACACCAAGATGAATTCTGTCCTGTACTCGAGAAATGTTATGGAATCGCTTCCTTCATACATACAAACATTAAGATTATTGAAACAGGAGAAACACTTGTTGCGTGTGGAGATTGGTGGAAATTGGGTGATGGACATAATAGAGATCATCATCGAAAATTACAATGGCTTGAAGTTGAAGTAGACTCTAAAAAACTTCTCATTGTAAATGTACATCTTACTCATAGGCCAGAAGGTAAAAAAGATAGTGAGAAGAGAATCAGACAATCTCAAACTATTATAGACTTTTTGAATATGTTTGATTATCCAAAGATTTTGGTAGGAGACTTCAATTTACTTCCAACTACTCAAAGCATACAAATGATAGAAGATGCTGGAATGATTAATTTGGTTAAAAAACATAGCGTAGAATCAACAAGAACAGAATTATACAAAAAACCCTTGAAGTTTGCAGATTATATTTTTGTTTCTCCTGAAATTAGAGTTAAAGATTTCAAAGTTTTGCCAGATGTAGTATCTGATCATTCTCCTTTGTATTTAGAATTTGAAGTATAATTAAATATTATGGAAAAATACCAAAAAGAATTAGATATTTGGTTTAAAGAAAATGGTTGGGAGTACTGGTCTCCACACGAGATATTGGCTCGATTATTTGAAGAAGGTGGAGAATTTGCACGACTTGTGAATCATCTTCATGGTCCAAAGAAAAAGAAAAATGAAGAAGCAGAACAAAATCAAGAAGAAGAAATCGGAGATATTATTTATACATTGATTTGTTATGCTAATTCAAATGGTATTAATTTAGATAATGCGATTCAAAAGAGTATGGATAAAGTAATTAAAAGAGATGTAAATAGATTTTAGATGTATGAGAGAAATAGAAATAAAAATTAAAGTTGAAAATCTTAAGGAGATCGAACAGAGACTTATTGAAAGTGATTGTAAACTCTCATCACCAATAAAACAACATGATGTTATTTATTCTCTCAATAATAGTACGAAGGAGTTTATTTCTTCAAAAGAGGGAGATATGGTTATAAGACTGAGACAGTTGGATGATGAAACACAACTTAATTTAAAAAAACAGTGCTCGAGTGAATTAGATAATATTGAGTATGAAACTGTTGTGAAAGATACTAAGATAATGCATTCTATATTAGAACAACTCGGCTGGCATCCAATAGTGGAAGTTAAGAAAATAAGAAAGAAGGGTAAGTTTAAAGAATATGAAATTTGTCTCGATGAAGTGGAAGGCCTGGGTAGTTTTATTGAACTAGAAAAAATGGCGAATGATAATTCAAATCCAGACGAAGTGAGAGAAGAATTATTTTCAGAAATTGAATTACTAGGACTTTCTAGAAACATGGAAGAAACAAAAGGGTATGATACTCAAATATTTTTGAAAAATAATTTAAAATAAAGACATGAAAATATTTATAATTTGCAGTAAGGCTTTTTACGACAGAATTCCAGAAATAAAAAAAGTTTTGGAAGATAATGGACATTCAATAACTTTACCGAATTGTTTTGATGATCCTACTACCGAAGCTCGATATAGAGAATTGGGCTTTGAAGAACACTCAAAATGGAAATCAGAAATGATAAAACATAGTGAAGATGTAATTAAAGGTCAGGATGCTGTCCTTGTTTTAAATTTTCAAAAACATGGAATAGAAAATTATATTGGAGGAGCAACATTTCTTGAAATGTATGATGCATTTAGGTTAGGTAAGAAGATTTATCTTTATAATAATATCCCAGATGGGATATTGAAAGATGAAATTATTGGATTTGCACCAATTATAATTAACGGTGATTTGAATATAATAAAATAAATTATGAGTATCGAAGAGTTTAATGAAGATAGTATAGAAAAAGATAGGATTAAAGAATCATTATCTGAAAAGTATAATGAACTCTCTTTGTTATACAAAGAGGCATTACGAGAAGATCCTATGGTATATTTTGGTGAAACTATACAAGATTTTATTAAAAAAATAAAATCAACATATTCTAAAGAAATTTTAGACAAATGTCTCTTGTGGTATGTAATAATTTTGGCTTCTCCTGAAGTCAAAATAGAAGAAGCAACACTTGATGTTCCTGGTGGTGAAATAGAAGATTTTATAAGAAATACTCTTGCAAGTTTGTAAAATACGAGTTTATAAAATAAAAGTGGCGACCCTGTGGGTCGCCACTTTTATTTTATAATTTTTCAATTTCTTTCAAATCCTTGTCTGGGATATAGAGCACTAAAATACCTATAAGTATCCCAAGTAAACCAGTCCATGCATTATATTCTCCAAATAGCCAATAATCAAAGCCATCTAGAACATACCATACACCCCGCCACACCATCACAAGAGCAATTACAGTTATGATATTTTTTGCCATGTAATGAATTATATTTTTTCTTTCTTTCATCTATGCTATTGTAGCATATGTTATATGAGACAAAAAATTAGATATATTTTAATATTTATTTTATTTTTAATTCCAAGTATCTCTCTTGCACAAGGGGATGTTTATAAGGCAAAAATTTTAGATGTTATTTCTCAAAAACAAACACATTTAGAAGGTTTGAATATTTCTGTTACAGAGCAAACGATAAACATAAAGTTAGTAGACGGTCCTTATCTTGGAAAAGAATTCATAACTACTCAAAATAAATTTATTGTAGAAAAGAATGAATATGTATTTGTCCAACAAGTAGAAGATCAAAAATTTCAAATAATAGAAAAGGATAGAATGCAAATGATTCTGTATACCGTATTATTTTTTGTTTTTCTTATACTTTTGTTAAACGGTTTTCAAGGACTTAAATCAATTATTGGTTTAGTGATTAGTTTTTTTGTAATTATTTTTATTATGCTTCCTCTTATTGTAAAAGGTTTTAATCCACTTTTAATTTCAATAATAATTGGAACAGTTATCTTATCCTCCGTTCTATTTCTCTCCCACGGATATAATAGAGGTTCAATCATTGCTTTATACGGAACGCTTGGAGCAATTATCTGTGCAGGATTACTTTCGGTAGGGGTTTCTATTTGGATGAAACTCACAGGACTCGGAAGTGATGAATCACTTAATGCAATGATTGTAACTGGGGGTGTAGTTAATTTTTCGGATTTATTATTAGGAGGAATTATTGTTGGTATGCTTGGTGTTCTTGATGATATAGCTATTACTCAAGTTGCTGTTGTAAGTGAAATAAAGAAAGCAAACCCTCTTTTGTCTGTAAAAGAGATTTTTGTTCGATCACTTAGAGTTGGTAAAGAACACGTAAGTGCTCTTGTAAACACACTTATTTTGGCTTATACAGGAGCATCATTTCCTCTTCTTATTCTTTTATATAAGTCTAATATAAGATTTGACATGTTACTTAGCCAAGAAATAGTTTCTGCTGAGATTGTAAGAACTCTTATTGGAAGTATTGGTCTTATTGTTGCTGTACCTTTTACAACATATCTCGCTGCTAAGTTTTTAGAAAAAACTGATTCTGTTGATTCACATTGTAGTCATTCTCATCCTCATCATTAAACTTGACACCTCTGCTATACTGTAAACATGGAACTATATATAACAGTTGGGCTTATTATGCTCGCGTCTCTTTCGGGACTTATTTTTTCAATTAATAAAAATTTCGGGGAGTGGTTTTATAAGAATTCAAAATTTATCATCGCGTTCTCATCTGGAATCTTTGCTGTTGTAACATACGATATGATTGGTGAGTCTATTGAAATGAGTTCATCAATATGGATTGCACTCTCTGCAGTTGTTGTAGGATTTTTTGTTTTACAAATTGTAGAAAAAATATTTCCAGAACTACATCACCATGAAGATGAACATGGACATTGTCATCATACTAGACGAAAGGTTTTGCTCGGTGATGCGTTTCATAATATTGGAGATGGTATTTTGCTTGCACTTGCATTCAGTGCTGGTTCAAAGATTGGTCTTGTAGCCGCGTTTGGTATTTTTATTCATGAGTTTGTTCAAGAGCTTGGAAAGTTTTCTATTCTCAAACATTCAGGCCTTTCAACTAAAAGGGCACTCATATTAAACTTTCTTGTTTCAACAACCATAATTATCGGAGTTGCACTTGGATTTTACACTGCAAATATTACAACTATCGCAGGACTCCTTTCAGGATTTGCGGCCGGAGTGTTTATGCATCTTATTTTTGTTGATCTTATTCCGCATTCATTTTCACAATCAAAAAAAGATAAGAAGTATTTCTTATATGTATTTTTGATTCTTGCTGGAATCTTTACGATCCTTGCAATTAATGAGGTCGGAGGAGGACATTAGAATTGTCATTCTCAATTAAATCTGGGATGACATACGACTCTGTTTTTGCTATCTTTAATGGAGTGCCGGCGTGGCTCAGTGGTAGAGCACTCCATTGGTAATGGGGAGGTCATGGGTCCGATTCCCATCGTCGGCTCCAAATAATAAGATATGAACAAACAACAAATCCAAGACAAAATCACACAGCTAGAACAAGAGATGCTTTCTCCTGATTTTTGGAATGATCCTAAGGTTGCACAACTCAAATATAAAGAACTGGAAGAATTAAAAATTCAGCTTGAGGGTGGAAGTAAATACGATAATGGAAGTGCAATCCTCAATATCTTTGCAGGAGTTGGTGGTGATGATGCGGAGGATTGGGTAGCAATGCTTCTTGATATGTACTCTAAGTTTACACAAAAAAAGAATTGGTCACTTCATATTCTTGATGATAATCAAAATTCAAATGGGGGATATCGTTCTGTTACGTGTGAAGTAATTGGTAAAGGTGCATACAAGACTCTTAAACTTGAATCGGGAGTGCATCGACTCGTGCGAATTTCTCCATTTAATGCAAATGATAAAAGACAAACTTCGTTTGCGATGGTTGAAGTTCTTCCTGTAATTAAAATAGAAGACTTCGTAGTTCCAGAATCAGAACTTGAAATTGAATTTACAAAGGCAGGTGGTCCTGGAGGACAGAATGTAAACAAGCGAGAGACTGCTGTTAGAATTACACATAAAGAATCAGGTATATCAGTTTGCGCGTCAGTAGAGCGAACACAACATGCTAATAAAATGAAAGCACTTGAAATTATTCAAGGAAAACTTTTTAAGCTCAAACAAGAACAAGAAAAATCACACGCAGACAGTTTTGCTATTTCAAAAGTTCAAGAGATTGCATGGGGAAATCAGATCCGGTCATATACCCTTAATCCATATAAGTTAGTTAAAGATCACAGAAGTAATTACGAGACTAGTCAAGTAGATAAGGTGTTAGCAGGTGACATTGACGATTTGATACAAAGTGTGCAACAATTAGACTAAATTAGCCATGATTTATTTTGATAATGTAACAAAAATATATGACGACGACACAGTTGCGCTGTCAGATATTAATCTAAAAATTGCTCCACATGAGTTTGTGTCTATTGTAGGTCACTCAGGAGCTGGTAAGTCTACACTACTTAAGCTTATTCTTGCAGAAGAACTTCCAACAGAAGGAAGTGTGTTTTTTGAATCAGAGGATATTCATATGATGCGACCTTCTGATATTACACAACTTCGACAAAAGATAGGGTCTATATTTCAAGACTTTCGTCTTATTCCAAATAAAACAGTATATGAAAATATTGCATTTGCAATGGAAGTTGCTGGTAGAGAAGAGGAGGAAATAGAAGAAGATGTTCCATATGTTCTTCAACTTGTTGATCTTGAGAAAAAAGCATTTAGTTTTCCTACACAATTATCAGGCGGAGAAAAACAACGAGTTGCGATTGCTCGTGCACTTGTAAATAATCCAGATGTACTTATTGCTGATGAACCAACTGGTAATCTTGATCCTGTAAATACATATGAGATTGTTCAAATATTAAAAAAAATTAATGATCTAGGAACAACAATTATTTTAACAACACACAATAAAGGAATTATTGATGAGTTACAAAAGCGAGTAATTACTCTTGAGAATGGAAGAATCGTACAAGATGATCCAACAGGACGACATTCATTTTAATAAATAATAATTTATATACATGTTTTCTTTAAATACAAAACGAATATTAAAAGCAGGAGGGCAAAATTTTTATAGAAATACGTTCGTTTCATTATCTGCTGTCTTAATAATGACAATTACATTAATTGTATTTTCAACGATTTTATTTATGAGTGCACTACTTAATCAATCTCTTGTTGAAATAAAAAAGAAAGTCGATGTAAATGTATATTTTATGCCTACTACTGATGAAACTTCTGTATTGTCTGTAAAAACAGAATTAGAGAAATTACCTGAAGTAGAAGCTGTTGAATATGTGTCACGAGATCAGGCATTAGAGAATTTTAAATATAGACATAGAAATGAACCTGACATTCTTGAAGCACTATTTGAATTAGAAGATAATCCACTTGGCGCAATTTTGAATGTTAAAGCAAAAGAAGCAGAACAATATGAGGGAATTGCAACATATCTTGAATCAAATTATCCAACAGGACAAGATGCTTCTATAATTGAAGATGTAAATTTCAATGCAAATAAAGAGATTATTCAAAAGCTTACAGACTTCATTGCTGCAGGACAAAAGCTTGGCGGAGTTATAACAATATTATTTATCTTCCTTTCTATTGTAATTACATTCAACACAATACGTCTTGCGATGTATATTTCAAGAGATGAAATTAAAGTGATGAGACTAGTTGGTGCAAGTTCAGGATATATTACAGGTCCTTTTATTGTGACCGGTGTTCTTTATGGAATTTCATCTTCAATTCTTACACTAATTCTTCTTGTTCCTGCTACATGGTGGGCGGGACCTATTACTGCTCGATTCTTTAATGGAATAAATGTTCTTGAATATTATGGTGGTCATTTTTTCCAATTCTTTTTAATTCTATTTTTCTCTGCAATACTTATTGGTGCGATATCAAGTTATATTGCAGTTAAAAAATACCTCAAAGAGGCACGAAAGAGGGGGTAATAAAGTCAAAATAGGCTCAGGTAAAGGGCGAATTCCCCAGTTGGGGAATTCGCCCTTTGACTTGTCTAAACGATGCTATACTGAAATTCTATGAGAAAAATAATAATCAGTGTAATTATAATTTTATTAGTAATTGGAGGGTATGTTTTTATTAGAGATAGACAAATTAAATCGGAATTATCAAAAGTTGAAGAAGCGCAGGAGACAAATCAAAATGCAACCTCAACAAAAAAAGTAGTAGCATCTGAAATTGCAATTACAAGAACAGCTGGTGTGTGGTCTGTTACAAATACAGGAGAATACACTATTGATCCAAAAAGTCTTATTTTTGAGTTTACAGGGTATAAACCAGGAGGAGAGCATGTTGGAACATTTAATAATATAAAAGCGGATATTGCATTAGATGCAGAAGGTAAGCCGATAAGTTCTGTGTTATCTATGGATATTGCTTCTGTTAAAACAGATACGGAGGCTGTTGATAAACATCTTCAAACAGCAGACTTTTTTGATGTTGCATCTAATCCTGGTATTTCAGTAATCATTTCTGATCTTACAAAAGAAAATGATACAACGGCAAAGGCTGTTACAAGTATTACTATGAAAGGTGTAACAAAAACACTTTCAATTCCTGTAACTTTAACACCTGTGAATGGGGGAGTTAAATTTAATGTTGATACACGAATTAATATTTCTGATTTTGGTATTGCATATGGTCCTGTACTTAATGAAGTACGAGTTAAGGTAGAGGGTGTGTTGTTGAAGAAATAATTTTAGGTAGATATAAATTAAAATAAAAAAGAA
>CAZDRR010000031.1:0-9353 GCA_964507955.1 uncultured Candidatus Saccharibacteria bacterium
AAATAAATCTCAAAACTAGCCTAGTCACGGCTTCCCAAATATTCTATACTTACGCATATGATTTTAGATGTAGTAAAAATATTGCTTCCAGCAGTATTGGGCTTTTTAGTAGGAATCGGTATAACACCAACAATTACAGACTTTCTCTACAAAAACAAAATGTGGAAAAAGAAAGTTAAATCTGTCACCGTTGATGGACGAGAGGCAACTGTCTTTATGTCTATTCATAAAGATAAAGAAGTAAATACTCCCAGAATGGGAGGAATCATTATCTGGATTTCTGCTTTTGTAACAGCATTATTGTTTTGGTTTCTCGCACGAATTGTACATATAAACTCTTTTGAAAATCTTGAATTTATAAGTAGAAATCAAACATGGATACCATTTTGCACACTTATACTTGGAGCACTTGTTGGTCTTGTTGATGATGTAATGGAAATCAAAGGTTCAGCCGATCAAAAGGCTGGAGGATTATCAGCCAAAAAACGGCTGTTTTTTGTTGCTATTGTAGCTTTTGCAATAAGTGTATGGTTTTATACAAAACTTGAAATCTCAGCCATTTTCATGCCTTTTATAGGCTATTTTGATCTAGGTTTACTCTTTATTCCTTTCTTTATGCTTACAATGCTCTTTATTTACTCAGGTGGGGTAATTGATGGGGTAGACGGACTTGCAGGAGGGGTGTTCGCAATAGCCTTTGGTGCATATGCAATTATTGCATATTCAAATAATCAAGTTGATCTTGCTGCGTTTTGTGCACTAATTGTCGGAAGTCTTCTCGCATTCTTATGGTTTAATATTCCACCTGCACGATTCTACATGTCAGAAACAGGATCAATGGCACTCACTATTACACTTACGACAATTGCATTAATGACTGACAAGTTGGGAGATGGAGCTGGACTTATTGTCTTACCACTCATAGCACTTCCATTAATTGTTACTGTTTTCTCTGTAATAATCCAACTTATCTCAAAAAAATTAAGAAACGGAAAAAAGGTGTTTCATTCGACTCCGATACATCATCACTTTGAAGCACTTGGTTGGCCTTCTTATAAAGTAACAATGAGATATTGGATTTTTTCAGTGATTTCCGCAACACTCGGTGTTATTATAAGTATCATAATTAGATAAAAAATAAATGGTAGATAAAAAAATAGATAAACCGTTCTTTATTCTTTCACTCACACTTATCATCTCAGGTATTTTTATTTTTTATTCTGCTGTACTTGGACTTGCTTCAAGACAAAATTTAGAATATTCAGGACTTATCTTTAATCAACTTGTAATAGGTCTTGTTGCAGGTTCTCTTTCTGCATTCGTACTATTTTCAGTTAAATATAAATTTTTAAAAAAAATTGCACCTTGGATATTTTTAGTTTCTATACTATCTCTTTTTCTTGTTTTTATCCCAGGTTTTGGATATGGATATAATGGAGCAAAGAGATGGATCAATATTTTTGGAATTTCTTTTCAACCAACAGAATTATTGAAAATTTCGAGTATCATATTTTTTTCTGCTTGGATAGCAAAATTTCAAAAGAGAAATGAAAAAACTCGCTTTGGTATTTTTTCACTTGCCGCTATTGTTGCACTATCAGCAATTCCTCTTATTCTTCAGCCTGACTTTGATGCAATTATTTTATTAAGTATTCCACTTATTGCAATTTTGATTACATCAAAAGCACCTTTAAAAGAAATACTGATTTTTGGAAGCATAGGACTTGTTCTACTTGCTGTCGTTGGTTTTTCTATTGATCATGTACGAACACGAGCTCTTTCTTTTTTAGATATGGACAGTGATTCAAGAGGTGCAAACTTTCAAGTCCAACAGGCGCTTATTGCTGTTGGTTCGGGTGAATTTTTTGGAAAAGGATATGGTCAAAGCGTACAAAAGTTTAAATATTTACCTGAACCAGCAGGGGACTCAATTTTTGCTGTATATGCAGAAGAAATGGGGTTTGTAGGAGCAGTTGTGCTTATACTTATATACACAGCATGGGCACTAAGAGGATATAAGATTGCAGCTGCAAGTAAAGATAATTTTGCAAAATACTTTATTGTAGGAGCAGTAACTCTTATCATCACTCAAAGCTTTACAAATATTGCATCAATGGTTGGAATTCTCCCGATTGTAGGCATGCCTCTTGTATTTGTTAGTCAAGGAGGGACTGCTCTTATGATAAATCTTTGTATTACTGCAATTATTCTTGATATGTCTGCTAGTACAAAAGTGTAGTAGAGGTATACTTTACGTATGTTTGCCAAAAAAGAATTTATACTTATTTTTATATTTAGTTTTCTAATTGTTTTTATTTTATATTTTTCTTTATACTCAGAAAAACCACAGAAAATTTCAATCAAAGAAGTTGTATCTGAATTAAAAAAAGAAGAACCTCCTCAAGATCCTATACAATTGTTTTTTGTAGGAGATATTATGTTGGACAGAACTATACGAAAGGATGGAGAATTATATGGGTATAATAAATTATTCTCTTGTTTGGAAAAAGATTTCAGTACCTATGACAGAGTAATAGGAAATTTAGAAGGAACAATAACTAACTTTACATCAGTGAGTAGAGATGCATCATATGAATCTCCTGAGAGTTTTAGATTTACTTTTGATATAAAAGCAGTAGAGACACTGAAAGATCTTGGTCTTACAACAGTATCGCTTGGAAACAATCACATTAAAGATTTTGGAAACGAAGGTATACAACAGACCATTTCTAATATTAACGAATTAGAAATAAATTATTTTGGAGACCCAAGAAAAGAATCTGTGAAATATTTTATAGATACAATACATGATACAAAAATTGCTTTTATTCCGTACAATCAATTTTTTGGAACAAAAGAACAAGTATTTGAAGATTTAAAAACAACACAAGATATATCTGATATTCAAATTATTTTTGCTCATTGGGGAGACGAATATACACCTGCACGATCAGACATTAAAATACTCGCTCATCAATTTGCAGATGCCGGAGCAGATTTGATAATTGGTGCACATCCGCATGTGATTCAAGAGAAAGAAGTGTATAAAAATGTACCAATTTACTATTCACTAGGAAATTTTATTTTTGATCAATATTGGGAAGAATCAGTACGAGAAGGTCTTGGAGTTCAAGTTGAAATTAAAAATAAAAAAATAAAAATACTTGGCGAAAAAAAATTTGAAAGTACAAGACACAAAGGTACATGTGCGAAGGCCCCCACATCGTGAAGAATAGGGGGCCTGTTGAATAGAAAATTCAGTTCACTCGTATTCAAAAGCGAGTATGAATATTCCTTTTTCGGCAGATTGGATGATGCTGAGCTCGAAACCAACCGGATGGGTAATTTCGAATGCGGCCGTCTGTGAAAGCTGACTGATTGAATACTGACTGCTGTAACCTGCACCTTCAAGCACAGCTTGGAGGAAATGTGTGACTTCACGGAGTGTCTCGTTCGCTTTGAATGTGATTGAAGCATCGCTGTCACAACGATTAACATCACTCAGTGGGGAATTGTCACAGGTAAGACGGGGGACGATCTTGTCGAACACAGTCTGATGAGTGACAAAGACGAGATTTCCATCGTCATCGTCATCTTCATCTTCTTGTTCGTAGAATGGTCCGTCGTCTTCGGGTGAGGGCCACCATAAGAACCAGAATAAAAAAATGCCGACGACAACCAAGATAATCGTCACAACAGCCTTATCGGCAAAAGATAGTACAAACGCTGCGGTCAAACTTATTTTCATAGAACAGTGGTGGTTGGGTGGAAGTGTGTGGTTTTGAATCCAACCGCGGATTCAAAGATAACATTACAATCTTTTTATAAAAAGTAAACCCCCGCAACATCTGTCGCAGGGGTCCACCCGAAAGGCTGTTCATTGCATGAGAAAGCCATACCCACCTTGAGTGGGAATCAGTCCATATCGTTCAATACGAAATTTTTTCCGAAATCCTTTTCCAGAGACACGAAACTTGCGAATTTGAGAGTTAACAGAAACAGATTTTTCAACCTTGTAACCGTTCTGCTCGCAAAAAGCAAAAAGTATCTCACAACAATACTCAACATTCCGTGGTCCCAAAAATGAAACCTTGGATCTGCCTTGTCTTGTTTGGAAAATGATTTCAGGATGCTTCTTCAGATACTCATTCAGAAGCATGAAAAAGATTTCTCTCTTGCGTTTCTTCTGGTCAAGCCAAAAGTTAAAGACGCCGAAGAATAGTACGATAAGGACCGCAATAATAAGGGGTGTGGTGTACATAACGTTAGAAGGAATAGTCCTTTTGGAGGATAACCTCTTTTGTACATAAAGTAAACCTGTGGATATTTGAAATGATATACTGGTAAGTATGAAATTAAAAATTTTCTTACAAATAAGTATAATTATTTGTATTCTAATATCTTTATTCTTTCTTCTTAAAAAACCTTCCAATGAGAGAGTGTGGACTGATGATGCAAAAGTTTTACCTACTTTTACTATTTCTTCTTCAACAGTAGAAGTTAAAAATATACGCGACTGGAGATATACAAAAGGAGAAGTAATGTCAAAAGAATTTTACTCTGAAACATTTGATGGTGAAAAAATAAAGCAAGTTTATTTTTTAATTAATCCTTTTGGTAAATGGGAGGGAGTAGGACACACATTCTTTTTATTTGAATTTGAAGACGGAAAAACAATATCAGTGTCTGTAGAAGCCAGAAGGGAAGAGGGTGAAGATTATAGTGCTATTAAAGGTCTCTTTAATAACTACGAACTATGGTATACGTGGGGAAGTGCAGCTGATTTATTTTCAAGAAGGGCAATCTATCACAATGAAGACCTTTATATGTATCCTCTTCTTATTTCAAAAGATACAATGAAACGGTTATTTATTGATATGGCACAGGCAAGTAACAAAATAGAATCTGAACCGCAGTTCTATAATACAATCTCCTCTAACTGTACGAACACACTTGCTGACTCCGCAAACAGGGTTAATCCCGGAAGTATTCCATGGAATTTTGCGCGAATATTTACTGGATATTCTGACAATGTACTGTATAAGTTAAAATTAATCCCTCATGACAAAAGTTTTGAAGAAACATTTGCAAACTCTAGAATAGACGAGGTTATCAAAAAAATACCTTCCAACTACACAAAGGAAGAGTTTTGGGACAGTTTAAAATCACAATTAAAATAGAGTTTGTTTTTATATGTTTTAAGAGTATAGTGTTACATATACGAAAATAATTTAAATTATCATGATTCTTACAACAACAAATACAATTGAAGGAAAAGAAATAAAAGAGTACAAAGGGATTGTAACTTCTCACGTTATCATCGGAGCAAATGTATTTAGAGATATTATGGCAGGAATAAGAGATATCGTAGGTGGACGATCAAAATCATACGAAATGAAGCTAGAAGACGCAAAACGAATAGCATTGGATGAACTTGAAAAAGAAGGTGTTACAGTTGGAGCGGATGCTATAGTTGGAATTGATTTTGATTTTGAAACAGTTGGTTCAAATGGAAGCATGTTAATGGTTTCAGCAAGTGGAACAGCTGTGACACTCTCACAATAAAAGATACCCACAAGACACAAAGATTAAAAGCCTCTAAATATAGTATAATCTTTTTATGAAAATCGTATTTACCGGAGGGCAAACAGGAGGTCATTTTTATCCTATTATATCTGTAGCACAAGAATTACGGAAAATAATAAAAGAAGAGCATCTTATAGAACCTCAAATGTATTTTATGGCACCGGATCCATATAATCGTGGAGTACTTTTTGATAATAACATCACATACAAACGTGTGATGTCTGGAAAACAAAGAGTCTATTTTTCTCTTCTTAACTATACAGACAAAATCAAAATTGTTTTTGGAATTTTTGAAGCTATTTGGAAGTTATTTTGGATTTACCCAGATGTTGTGTTTAGTAAAGGCGGATATGGAAGTGTGCCTGTTGTATTCGCAGCAAAATTTTGGAGAATACCAATTATCGTACACGAATCAGATAGTGCACCAGGAAGAGCAAATCTGTGGGCAAGTAAGTTTGCTGACAAAATAGCCATCTCATATCCAGAAGCAGCACACTACTTTGATGAAAAAAAAGTTGCATGGACCGGTAATCCTGTACGAGATGAAATTAAAAAACCAGTAATGGATGGCGCACATGAATATCTTAAATTTGATTCAAATATAAAAACAATTCTTATTCTTGGTGGATCACAAGGTGCACAAGTTATAAATAATATATTAATTGATACGGTTCCAATGCTCATTGATTCATATCAAATTATTCATCAAACAGGAAAAAATAATTTTAAAGAAGTTAAAGCAACAACAGACTTATTATTAAAGACACACCCATATGCAGATAGATATGTTTGTTTTCCGTATCTTAATGATGTTGCAATGAAAATGTCAGCAGGTGCTGCTGATTTAATAATTTCAAGAGCAGGTTCTACTATTTTTGAAATTGCATCATGGAACAAACCTAGTATTCTTATTCCGATAAGTGAAACAAATAATGATCATCAAAGAAAGAATGCCTACTATTATGCTCGTTCTGGTGCATGTGTCGTAATTGAAGAAAACAATCTTACTCCAGAGATTTTTATTGCTGAAATTAACAGATTATTTTCAAAACCTGATTTACTTGAAGAAATGAAAGAGGGGGCTAAGCAATTTGCTCGTCCAGATGCCGGACGTTTGATTGCAAAGCAAATAATTGATACATTAGTCTCACATGAAAAATAATCCAAACATTCGGGTTAGAATAGCCCCATCACCAACAGGTAATCTGCACATCGGCACAACCCGAACAGCACTCTTTAATTATCTCTTTGCAAAACAAAACGGTGGAACTTTTGTTGTAAGAATTGAAGACACTGATAAGGAAAGAAGTAGACCTGAATTTGAACAAGATATTTTTACAGGACTTAGTCATCTTGGACTTATAGACACAGAAACAGAAATAGCTCAAAGACAATCAGAACGAACAGAAATTTATAAAGACTATCTTAAAAAACTTATTGATAATGGTTTTGCATACGAATCAAAAGAAGAGGTAAAAGAAGAAGGACAAAGAGCATCTGTTATTAGATTTAAAAACCCAAACAAAAAAGTATCTTTCACAGATATGATTAGAGGAGAGATTACATTTGATACAACAGATCTTGGTGACTTTGTGATTGCAAAATCACTTGAAGAACCCCTCTTTCATCTCGCAGTAGTAGTTGATGATTTCGAAATGAAAATCTCCCATGTAATTAGAGGAGAGGATCATATCTCTAATACACCACGGCAAATTCTTATTCAGGAAGCAATTGGAGCGGTCACACCTACCTATGCCCATCTTCCTCTTATCCTTTCAAAAGAGAGAAAAAAACTCTCAAAACGAGATGGTGCAAAATCAATGCAAGAGTATATTAAAGCAGGATACCTTCAATCTGCACTTCTAAACTTTATTGCATTTCTTGGATGGCATCCTGATGATGATCAAGAAGTTCTTACAAAAGAAGATCTCATAAAAAAATTTAATATTTCAAAAATTCAAAAAGGGGGTGCTATTTTTGATATTGAAAAGTTAAATTGGTTCAATAGAGAACACATCAAAAAAATGTCTGCTGATGATTTTCTTTCTATTGTAAATCACGAAAAAGATAAAGTTGGAATTTCAGTTAATTTGCATCCAACTCTTATTTCATTAATCAAAGAACGGATTACTGTATTCTCAGACATTTCACCACTTCTTACACTAGAAGGAGAGTTTGGTCCGCTTTTGCATGACATCACAATAACTGACTATTCAAAAGCAATTTGGAAAGATTCTGATGCAATACAAACAAAAGAGTACCTTTCCCATATTATCTCAATCCTTGAACCCCTTTCTGAGTCTGAATTCACAGCTATAAAGCTTAAAGATTTGATTTGGGATTATGCATCAGAGAAGGGAAGAGGGGCAGTGCTCTGGCCTACACGATTTATATTATCAGGACAAGACAAGTCACCAGACCCTTTTACACTTATGGAGATTCTTGGAAAAGAAAAAAGTTTGATAAGATTAAAAGATGGTGTTGAAAAAATCTAATATTTATAAATATATCCTTTGCACTATTTTCGCAATTTCTTTTTTCTTTTCACATGCACAGGTATTTGCAGATACTGTAGAACAACTCAATAAACAAATTGAAGATTACGAAGATAAAATTAAACAGATAGACAAAGAAATAGAAGAACAGAGAAAGCTTATTCAAACAACATCTGCAAAAGCTGGTGAAATTCAAACACAAATAAATGCGTTAAATGCAACAAGAAATAAACTCAAAAAAGACATCACCCGAACTCAGGATGTAATCAAAAAAAGTGAACTTGAAATTCAAAAGCTTGGAATAGAAATAACTGACAAAGAACGAAAGATTACAGAACTACAAGAAGGTCTTGCTCAATCAATGAGAAATTTAGATAAAAGTTCTGACTCAAATGTTTTTGAAATAATTTTTAAGAATGAATCCATGTCTGATTTTCTTGCTCAAATTGTTGAAATCCAAAAATTTAAAGAAAAACTTATCGATAAAAAATATGAACTTTTAAATATTAATCGTCAGCTTACAGAAAAAAAATCAGATGAAGAGAAGACAAAAGAAGAGTTAGAGAAAGAAAGACAAATTCTCGCCGGACAACACGATACAATATTATCTAATGAAAAAGCAAAATCAGGACTTCTTGCTGCAACAAAAGGAGAGCAAGCAAAATATGAACAAGTTTTAAAACAAAAAGAAGAACAAAAAAAACAATTTGATGCATTGGTTCGAGACATTGAATCAAAGATTAAGATTATGATTGATCCGTCTTCGTTTCCAGACGCAAAAAGAGGAATACTTTCATGGCCTCTTGCAAACATTATAGTAACTCAACAGTTTGGTGGTTCTGAATTTGCAAAAAATAATCCTGGTATTTATGGAAGACCATACCATCCTGGAACAGACTTTGGTACACCAGTTGGAACAAAAGTAATGTCCGTTTCAAGTGGAAAGGTTAGAGATTTTGGAAATACTGATGCATACCCTGGATGTTATGCATGGGGACGATGGATACTTATAGATCATGACAATGGACTCTCCAGTCTCTATGCCCACCTTTCAAGTATTCTTGTGGAAAGAGGACAACAAGTTGATGCAGGAGAAGTAATTGCATTATCAGGAAATTCAGGCGTAAGTACAGGTCCACACCTTCACCTTACAATTTATGCATCACAAGGAGTTAAGGTTGGTAAATATGGAACATACAAGCCTGGTGGGGCAGGGTGCGCCGCTACAGATGCGACAGGTCCATTTGCTGATTTAAATGCGTATCTTGATCC
>CAZDRR010000032.1:0-8931 GCA_964507955.1 uncultured Candidatus Saccharibacteria bacterium
TATTTCATACATTAATTGAAAATAAAACAAATATACAAGTTCAATTTAGATACAGGCAAAAACCAATCAAGGGAACTTTTGTACTTGAAGACAATACAACAAAGATTGTATTTACAGATGAATTTCCGACATTTGTTGCGCATGGACAGTCGGCTGTATTTTATAGAGATCAACATTGTCTAGGAGGTGGAGTTGTTCAAAGGATGGTATACTAATTAGGTATGAAAAAAACAATAATAGGTATTGTATCTTTATTAATAATATTAACAGCATTGGTCTATGGATATGAATTTATATTTAAAAAACCAATTATAGAGTCTCCAACTGTAGAACAAGAAGAAGTCCAAAAACAAAAAGTTGAAATAAAAGAACAGTATAAAGATTCCATTTATACATTTGTAGGTATGTTAGATTTGCCTACTCCTTGCCATATGTTTAGTGCGAAAACAAACAAAATTTCAGATACAAAATATCAAATAGCTATAACTACAATAAATCCTAAAGAGGATGTTGTATGTGCTCAGGTTATCACTCCTAAACCTTATAAAGTTTCCTTTAAAGCTCCAGAAAATATAGAAATTACAATATTGATTGATGGTGTGGAATATCAAACAAATAGATTTGTTATACCATCAGAAGAAAATATAGATACATTTAAACTTGAAATAAAAGGGTAGTATGAGCGATATTGTAATAACAAAAAGTAATGGGGAACAAGAAACGTTTGATGAAAAAAAACTTATACGTTCTCTGCAAAAATCGGGTGCTACTGTAGGTGAAATAGAACAAACTGTTAATTTTGTAAAAGCAAAGTTAAAAAAGAAAATGTCTACAAGTGATATTTATGCACTTGCATATAAAAATTTGAATGCACACAAAAAAAGAAATCCTAATGCAATTAGATATTCTTTAAAAAGATCCGTTATGGAGCTTGGTCCTACTGGCTTTCCTTTTGAAAAATTTGTATCTAGAATTTTTAATGAACTCGGATATAAAACAGATACAGGTATTATGGTACAAGGACACTGTATCGAACATGAAGTAGATGTTTTTGCATATAATGATACGGAAGTGATATGTATTGAAGCAAAATTTCACAATGAGCCACATCTACGTTCTGATACAAAAGTTGCGCTCTATGTAAAAGCTCGTTTTGATGATTTGATTGGTCAAAAAGTAAAAATAGGCGAAGAATATAGGCATATTAATAAAGGTATACTAATAACTAATACAAACTTTACAGATACTGCCCATCAATATGTTTCGTGTATTGGTACATTTGATTTAATTAGTTGGAACAAACCTGATGGGAAAAATTTAGTTCATTATATTGAAGAATATAACATGTATCCGATTGGAGTATTGAGTGAATTATCTCAAAAGGAAATAGAATTGCTTTATCTGCATAACATCATGACTTGTGTGGATCTTAAAAATAACCCTGAAATTTTGAATCAAATTGGAATGAAAAGAACAAAACAAGAAGTTGTTCTTCAAACAGTTAATGAAATCTGTAGGAGTTAGATAATTAGGTGATATACTAACAATATAATTAGGTGTATATGTTTTTTAATACAAAAAAAGAGTATATGTGCAATCTTGTTGTGGCTTTAAAAAGCTCTTCTATCGATATTCAAGTTGTTAAAGTTAGTGGTACTACAAATAAAAAAGAAGTTATATTTTCACAACAAGTTCCTATATTTTTAGAAAATTCTGAGGATGCTCAGAAGTATACGGAGCAATATTTTTTAACTATTAAAAATTTCTTTAAAGAGAATTCAATTCTACTGAAAAAAACTGCTCAAGGTAAGATAAATTCAGTGCAGTTTATTTTATATTCTCCTTGGTTTACCTCAAAAATTGAAAGTCTTGTTCATAAAGAGAATACGTATATAAATGAAGAATTTGTTAAACAAAAACTCAAAGAGATAAAAAATGAAGAAAATCTAAAAATAATAGAAAGAAGAGTAATAAAATTAGAAGCAAATGGATACACATTGTTTGATATAAAGAAAATAAAGTATCCAGAAATTAGATTAACAACCTATGTAAGTTATATATCTAAAGAATTATATAAAAATATAACAGGTCTTGTTGAAGAGAATTTTCCTGAAACTAAAGAGTTTTATTTTGTAACTAGCCCTCTTATGGTACTTCAACAAATTAAAAAGTTTATGATTAATGAAGATAATATTGTCTTTTTAAATATTGGAGAAGAAATAACCGAAATTGGTGTCATACAAGACGATACATTATCTTATTTTGTTACTTTTCCAAAAGGTATACACGATTTTTTACGTGTGATTCAAACAAATATAAGAAGTTATGATTATGACGTTTTATATCAAAAGGAAATTTTACTCAAATCTCAAGAACAAATTAGTAGAATAAGTGAAGTAAAAGATCTTTGGATTGCTTACCTTTCACAATCGGTAGGACTTTTCTCAAGCCATGTACCCAATAAACTTGTTATCCTTACACATAAAAAAGTAGAGAATTTTTTTATTGATATACTACAAAGTAGTATAAAAGAGGGCAAAATAAAAGGGCTTGAAAATCATAGGATAATCAACTTTGATATATCCTACTTAAAAGATATAATTGAGTTTAAGACTCCATTAGGAGAAAATAGTATAGATTTAGTATTAGAGGCATTAATTTAAAACCGTTCAATAGTTATGAAAAAAAATTTCTTACAAGATGTAGTACCTGCAAGTCAAAAACGTTCTATCAGAGATATACCGCTTCCTGCTCATAAAGAGCCTAGAATCAAAAGAGTTGTTAAGCAAAGAATACATCAAGAAGAATTTGATCAACAAGAAGAGGTTGAAGAAGTTAAGACTTCATATGTAGAAGAACCTGTTCGAGTTCAAGAAGAGGATGAAGATGAGTATGTTCCTCAGCGACAACCAAAATCAAAAAAGAAAAGAAGTGGTTTTGGTAAAAAAATAACATACGGTATTTTGGCGGGTATTGCTATCTGTTTACTTTTTTTTGTTTCAAAAACAAACGCCACAATTACTATAACTCCTAAAAAAGTAAATCAAGAGGTCAGTGTTTTGATACCTCTTGCAGATTCAAAACTTGCAACAAAAACACAAATAACCAAAACCGTAACAAAAACTCTTCCTGCTACATCTGAACAACAAGTAGAAAAGCAGGCGAGTGGAAAAATAAAAATTATAAATAGTCACAAAGAAACACCGCAAGAGCTTGTTAAAAATACTAGATTTCAGACACCAAACGGTCTTATATATAGAATAAGAGACTCTATTGTTGTTCCAGGATACACAATGAATGGAAGCTCTGTTGTTCCGGGTACTTTAGAAGTTGAAGTTTTTGCAGATAGCGCAGGAGAAGAATACAACACATCAAATGCAAAGTTCACAATTCCTGGATTTTCAGGTAAAGAACAATTTGAAAAGATAGTGGCTGAAAGTGTAGGAAATATATCGGGAGGATATATCGGTATACAAAAAGTTGTTTCAGATGAAGCAAAAGAACAAGCAGAAAAAGAATTACAAGAAGAGTTAAAAAAACAAGTTGAAGATACAAAAAATCAATCAACAGAATATGTTTTGGTTCCAAATATGGAAACCCTTTCATTTGGTGAGATTCAAGATAAACCAGAAGGAAACTCTGTTGTTTTGAGTCTAAGTGCAAGTGTAGAAGCATATTCTTTTGTAAAAAAAGAACTTTCAGATTTCATAGGACAAAACTCAGTCTCAGAAGCTTCAACAACGGATTCTTTTGATGTTGATATGCAAAATTTAATATTTTCTATTGAAGAGAGCGCTATAAAGATTATGGGGAACACTCAAATTATATGGAATACTGATACTGAAAAATTAAAAGAAGATTTTGCTAATAAAAAAAGGAGTGAGATATCTGTGGTTATTGACTCTTATAAATCATTAGAAAAAGCAAACGCAAAGCTTTCACCGTTCTGGAAATCTAAATTCCCCTCAGATACAAAGAAGATAGAAGTTATTGTAAGTGAATAATTTGACAGAATTTAAAAATATTGATAAAAAAATATAATGCAAAGTAAAGAAGAAACAGTAAAAGGAACAGTAATAGAAGCAATGCCAAACACTTTGTTTAGGGTTCTTGTGAACGATAATAGAGAAGTGATATCTTATTTATCGGGCAAAATGAGAATGCATAAAATCAGAGTTTTGGTTGGTGATACTGTAGAAATTCTTGAAGATCCGTACGGGGGCAAGGCAAGAATTACAAAACGGCTCTAAAACCCTTTACAACTAAGGTTTCTTTTGATACACTAGGCATCTAACAAAAATGAGAACGCAATGAGAATACAGGGTATAACAATTCCAGATGACAAGCAGCTTGAGTTTGCACTCACTGCTATTTATGGTATAGGGCGAGCGCGAGCAAAGTCTATACTTGCAAAAGTAGGTATTGAGTCAACAAAAAAACCAACAGACTTGTCAGCTGATGATGAAAATAAGATTCGAGAAGTTATTGAAAAAATTAAAATCGAAGGAGAACTTAAACGAGAGATATCATCAAACATTAAACGAATGAAAGATATCGGTTCATACAAAGGAAGTAGACACAACAAAAAATTACCAGCACGAGGTCAACGAACAAAAACTAATTCACGAACAGTTAGAGGAAATGTTCGAAAGACTATGGGTTCAGGACGAAAATCTGTAGACAAGAAATAATAATATAGTATGGGAAAAAAACGAATTGTAAAAAAAGGCTCAAATGATTCTTCAATGAAATCAGGAGCAGGAAAAAAACTTCCACGAAAAAAACTTGATTCGGGAATTTTGTACGTTCAATCAACATTCAACAATACAAAACTTCTTTTAACAGATACAAAAGGTAATGCAATCTGTGCAGCTTCTTCTGGAGCACTTGGATTTAAGGGTGCAAAAAAGGGAACTCCTTTTGCAGCATCAAAAGCAGCTGAAGAATTGGCAGAAAAAGCAGAAAAACTTGGATTGAAAGAAATCGATGTTGTTGTAAAAGGTGTAGGTTCAGGACGAGAATCTTCTATAAGAGGATTTATTTCTAAAGGGATTTTAATTAAATCAATTAAAGATAAAACACCTGTACCTCATAACGGACCACGACCACCGAAGCCACGACGAGTATAAGCATTATTAATTATTATAAAGATTGAGTTATGAAAATAGGACCAAAATATAAAATAGCACGAAGACTTGGATCAGCAGTGTTTGAAAAAACACAAACTGCGAAGTTTAGTCTAAATGAACAAAAGAAATCAAAAAATCTTAAAACAAAAAGACCTTCTTCTGTTTTTGGACAACAATTAATCGAAAAACAAAAAGTACGATTTACATATTGTATAAACGAAAAACAACTTAAGAACTACGTTAAAAAAGTGATTGATTTCACAAAAACAAATCAATCAGACCTTCTTTTTAAAACCCTAGAAAACAGACTTGATAATGTTGTGCTCAAATCTGGTTTCGTAAGATCTAGACTTCTCGCTAGACAAGCCGTATCTCATGGACACTTTACAGTTAACGGAACAAGAGTAAATATTCCATCTTACTCAATTAAAAAAGGTGATGTGGTAGCTGTTAGAGAAGGAAGTAAAGCAAAAAAACTATTTGAAAATGCAGAAAAAACTCTTACAGAGACAGCTACACCTTCATGGATTAAAGTAAATACAAAAGACTTATCAGTTGAAATTACTGGTGAGGCTGTTTATACACCGCAAGAATTGCATTTTGATTTGAATTCAGTAATTGAATATTACAAAAAATAATTAAATAACATATAAATATATGATTGAACAAAATATTGCGATTCCATCAAAGCCAAAGATTGTATCTGAAGAAGATTTTAAGGGTATTTATGAAATAGATGGACTTTATCCAGGATACGGTCATACACTCGGAAACTCACTTAGAAGAATCATTCTTTCATCACTCCCAGGAACAGCTCTTACAGAAGTTAAAATTGATGGTGTTGGTCATGAGTTTTCAACAATTGAAGGTGTAAAAGAGGATGTTATTTCTATCATTCTTAATCTTAAAAAAATAAGATTAACTATGAATAATCATGAGCCAATGAAAGTTGAGCTTAATGTAAAAGGACCTAAAAAAGTAACTGCTGGAGACATTAAGACACCTTCACAAATAGAAATCATCAACAAGGATCAATTCCTTTTTGAAATCACTACAAAAACTGATGTAAAAATGGAAATCCAAGTAGAAAATGGTATTGGTTTTGTACCAAAAGAAGTTTTACATAAAGAAAAGGTTGAAGTAGGAACAATTGCTCTTGACGCAATCTTTACACCTATTAGACGAGTAAATTACGAGTCTGAAAACATGCGAGTCGGTGATAGAACAGATTACAACAGACTTAGAATTACTATTGAAACAGACGGTACTATCACACCTAAAGAAGCTTTAGAAAAAGCTATCACAACAATGATTACACAACTTAAGGCTATTGTTGGATTTAAAGAAGAAGTAGAACTTCCACTTCAATCTGCACATGTTGAAATTGATTCTAAAGAAGAAATTGATGTTGAAGATTTTCTAAAAACTAGAATTGAAGATCTTGATTTGTCAGCACGAACAATCAATGCACTTTCAAACGCAAATATTAGAACAGTAGGTGGACTTGCACGAAAGAAAGCTGCAGATATTCTAGAAATTGAAGGATTTGGCAATAAAGGTCTTGAAGAAATCAAAGAACTTCTTGCAAAATACGGAATTGAACTCAAAGACTAAAACATATCTTTACAAAATACTTAATTTATATTAATCTATAAGGCCATGAGACACCATAATACAAAACGAAAATTCGGACGAACAAAAACTCAAAGAAACGCTTTGATGAATGGTTTGGTGTACAACCTTGTAAAAAATAAGCGAATCGTAACTACAGAAGCAAAAGCAAAAGAGCTTCGTCCACAAATTGAAAAACTTATCACAAAGTCAAAAACAAGTGATTTGCATACAAAGCGAGTAATTCAATCACAAACAGGTAGTTTTGATGTTGCACGAGAACTTGAAGTGATTGCTTCAAAAATGCAAGATCGAAACGGAGGTTATACTCGAATTGTAAAAATGGAACCACGAAAAAGTGACGGAAGTAAGATGGCTTATATTGAATTTGTAGCATAATAGAATCAAACATGAAAACAATTGACGCAACAAACAAAAAAATTGGAAGAGTAGCTCAAGAAGCTGCAATGATACTTATGGGTAAAGATTCTCCTATGTACGAACCAAATAGAGTTATTACAGAAGGTGTACATATTATAAATGCTTCAAAGGCAGATATCTCTGAAAAGAAAAAAGGAGAAAAAGAATATAAATGGTTTACAGGATATCCAAGTGGACTTAAAACAAGATCAATGGAACAAATGATTGAAAAGCGAGGTGTTTCAGAGATTTATCGAAAAGCAATTTTGGGTATGCTTCCAAAAAACAGACTTAGAGCTGAAATGATTAAAAAACTAAAGATTAGTGAATAAGAATATGGCAACAAAAAAAGCAGAGAAATATATTGAAGCAATTGGACGACGAAAAGAAGCAGTAGCACGAGTTCGACTTTTTGAATCAAAAACAAACTCTATTACAGTTAATGATAAACCTGTTGCTGAATTCTTTAAAACAGAATCTCTTCAAAAAACAGCGGGTGAAGCATTTCTTGATACAGAAATTACTTCAAAATTTGAAGTATCTGCAAAAGTAAATGGTGGAGGAATCTCATCTCAAGCAGAAAGTGTACGACTCGCTATCTCGCGAGCACTCGTTAAGTTTAATGAAGAACTCCGAAAGGATCTCAAGAAAAAAGGATTTCTTAAACGAGATCCACGAGCAAAAGAACGACGAAAGTTCGGTCTCAAGAAAGCTCGAAAAGCTGCTCAGTGGAGTAAGCGATAATCCTTTCACGAATTCCTGCTTGTGCGGGAATTTCGTTATTAGCTCACTAACTTAATTTCAACATGACAAAAAAACATCACGAATCTGATGACATCATAATTGAAGAAGAATTTAGTGAAGACTCTCATGTCGGAACTGACTATCAAAAAAAGATAAAGTCCCTCAAAGAAAAACTTGAGAAGTGCCAAAGTGATAAAGAAGAATATCTTTCTGGTTGGCAAAGAGCTCAAGCTGATTTTATTAATTATAAAAAACAAAATGACTCTATCTTCACTCAAGCAAAAGAAAGTGCAACTACAGACCTTGTAGAGTCTCTTTTGCCTATACTTGATGCATTCGATATGGCACTTGCTGGCACCTTTGATGAATCTTTTAAAAAATGGCTTACAGGATTTGAATATGTACACCAACAATTCAAACGGGTACTAGAGGAAAATAAAATAGAAGAAATTAATCCTCTAGGCGAACCTTTTTCTCCTCAATATCATGAAGCTGTGGCCGAAATTCCAATAGACGATGAGTCGAAGGATCATACGGTAGCACAGGTAATTTTAAAGGGATACAAGCTCTCAAACAAAATTATCAGAGCAGCCCAAGTGAAAGTTTACAAATTTGAGAAATAAATTTAAAATACGCACACTTATCAGACTAATAATCAAAATACTATGGCAAAAATACTAGGAATCGATTTAGGAACAACAAACTCAGCAATGGCAATTATCGAGGCTTCAGAGCCAAAGATTATTGAGAACTCAGAAGGAGCACGAACAACTCCATCTATTGTTGCAATTTCAAAAAACAATGAGCGACTTGTTGGACAAACAGCAAAGAGACAATCAGTGACTAACCCACAAAACACAGTATTTGGTATCAAGCGATTTATCGGTCACTCATTTGATGATGCATCAGTAGAAAAGGATAAAAAGACTGTTCCATATCAAATCAAGAAATCTGAAAATGGTGGAGTGGCTGTAGAAATGTCTGGAAAGGACTATCGACCAGAAGAAATTTCTGCAATGATTCTTTC
>CAZDRR010000033.1:0-2920 GCA_964507955.1 uncultured Candidatus Saccharibacteria bacterium
CAGTTTTTTCATTTACCCCTTTTGATTAGTCTTTTAGATCTCCTTCCACAATATCAAAAAAGGTCTTATAAGTCACTTCTTTACTTTTTCGGTCTTTTATTTCAAATTTTCCTTCAAGAAGCCCTCTTTTACTTACGATTATTTGAGTTGGTATTCCAAGCATATCAACAGCAGCCAATTTCTCTCCTACCTGTCCTTTTGTATCATATAAAAGAACTGAAGAATCATTTTTTGATAGTGCAGAATACAGTTTTTCTGCTTCTTCTTTAACTTCAACATCATCTTGAAGAGGAATAATAATGATTTGATAAGGCGAAATTTCTTTTGGCCACACGAGCCCTGCTTCATCAGAATATATTTCTGCAAGTGTCCCCATAAGTCTTCCTATTCCAATTCCATAAGATCCCATCCAAATAGATTGTTTTGTATTCTTTTCATCCGTATATGTAAGACCAAGCGCATCAGAATATTTTGTCCCAAGATTAAAGATATTTCCAACTTCAACAGATTTTTTCTCAACGAGCGAATCAAAATTTATACCGAGTTCTTCACACATTTCTTTTGAATAAATCTCTTTATTGATTGCAATCTTCTTTTCTTCATCAACATAAATGATATCTTCACCAGCATCTGTTACAGCTTGAAATTCTATTGAAAATTTGGAAAAAACTCCACCACTTGCATATGTTGTATACACATAGTCTCCTAAACCAATTTCTTTATATATTTTTAGATATGCTTCTTTTACTTTTTCAAAAAATGCTTTTTGGTCAGCTTCTGTTTTACAAAATGAATACAAATCCTTCATTTCAAACTCTCGCCCTCTCATTAACCCAGACTTTGCTCGGAGTTCATTTCTAAACTTATATTGAAATTGATAGACATATACCGGTAAATCTGCATATGAGTATACATGCTGTTTCAACATAGAAGTTATAGCTTCTTCATGAGTAAAACCAAGACCAAGCTCTGTTTCATTCTTAAGTTTTGTCTTGAACCAATTATCCACAATAGAATCATCCCATCTATTTGTTATTTTCCATATTTCTGGATTTTGAAGCGCCGACATATGCAATTCGTGCCCTCCAAGCAAATTCATGTGTTTACGAATCACATTTTTTATATGTTCACTCACAATCAAGCCAAGTGGAAGCATTGAGTATACCCCTGCCATTTCTTTATGAATATAGCCAGCCATCAACAAGAGTTGGGCATTCTTAGAAGATTCATCCTTCGGTGCTTCTTTTTTAATCTTTGAAAAATAACTTGAATATTTCATAAATTTTAATTAAACAGATTTTTAATATCATGAAACGTAAGAACAATCATCAGTGTAATAAGTAGAAAAAATCCTACTGCATTTATTATGGCAACCTTCTGATAATTAAGGTCTTTTCTCCGTATTGCTTCAATAGCAACAATTACAAGCCTTCCTCCATCAAGAGCTGGGAATGGTAACAAGTTTAATACTGCTAAATTCACAGATATTATTGCAGTTAAGAACAAAACATCATTTAAACCATTTTCTGCTGCGGTTCCAACAAGACCAACAATTCCAACTGGTCCAGCAACTTCTTTAAAGTTTGCATTCCCTGTAAATAATTTCACAAAAAAATCAAATAATCCAACTGCGGTCAATTTGGTCATGTTTACAGTAGCCAAAGCTGCATATCCTGTAGCTTTAATAATATTTTCTTTTACGTATACCTGATCAGTCATAGAAAAACCAAATTTTTCTTCCGAATTTGATGGTATCAGAGAAACTGTTTTTGTACTTCCGTCATTTTTGAGTACTGTCACATCGGTATTTTCTTTTTTGTCTGAATACAATACTCCAAAAATTTCCTCAACATCAGTTATTTTTTCTTTATTTTTAATTTGAACCGATTCTACAATATCACCCTCCATAAGACCTGCTTTTTGAGCAATAGAATTATCAACTATATAATTTATCCTTACTCCTTCTGAATGTTGTATAAAAGGTACAATATTTGAATTAAACTCTGACCCTCTTACAAACAAAATAATAAACAAAATAAAAGCAAAAATAATATTAAAAGTAACCCCAGCGACAAGAACTGCTGCTTGAATCCATTTTGATTTATTAATCATGCTATCTGTTGCAGTTTTATCGGTTGCACCATCTTCTGGTGTCTCTCCAAATATTTTTACATATCCACCGAATGGAATAAGATTAAGTGCATACCGTGTACCTCCCTTTGTAATAGAAAAAATTCTTGGAGGAAAACCTATAGCAAACTCATCAACCCTAATACCTGACTTTTTTGCAACCAAAAAATGTCCTAATTCATGCACGAATATAAGAACACCTAGAACAAGAATAAAAAGTAATATAGACATAATTATTGATTTGTAATTTCTTTTTCTTTTAATGAACCCATCACATCAAATTCAGCAACATATCCGTCAATAATCTTTTGAATCTCATCTTTTTGTCGCTTCACGTCATCTTCTGAAACTGAATTATCTTTTGCGAATTGCTCTAATTTTTTAATTGCATCAGCACGCTCACTTCGTACTGAAACTTTTGCATCTTCAACACGCTTATATCCTTGCTTAACTAAATTCATTCGTGTTTCAGTTGTAAGATCTGGAAAGATAACTCTCACATCTACACCGTTTGTTGTTACTGAAAGTCCAAGATCTGCCTTCTGAATAGCTTGTTCAATTGCTTTTACAACGGTCTTGTCCCAAGGTGTAAGACGGATAGTCTTCGCATCTTCAACATTGATTGTTGCCAATTGATTAATTGGTGAATATGCGCCATATGATTCAACAGAAACACCATCAAGTATTGTAACAGTTGCCCTTCCTGTTCTTAGTGTGGCGAGCTCTTTTGAAAGCCATTGTTTAATTTCATCTCCTTTAATTTTGAGTATTCTAATTATTTCTTGCATAT
>CAZDRR010000033.1:3020-4764 GCA_964507955.1 uncultured Candidatus Saccharibacteria bacterium
ACACTTATATATTCTAATAGTTGTTTTACAGAAGCCCCTTGATCTTTTATGTAATCTTTTATCTCTATAACTTTTCTAAGATTCTGCATCTTTTTTTGTTGATGAAGATATTTTTCTATCTCTTCAATAAAAGTAAGCACATCCTGTTTTGTCTTTTTTTCTGTTTTTAATTCATCTAGAATTTTTTTTACAATATCTAGTCTTTGTGCATATGTTGCCTCAATAAATTTTTTTGTTTCTTTTGAAATTTCTACATTCTTCTCATATTCAAAAATTTGTGCACGAGACAATACTGTAGGAAGAAGTATTTTTTTGTTTGGAACAATAATAAAAAAATAGGTACCCTGTGGAGGTTCTTCTAAAATTTTTAAAATGCTGTTTTGTGTTTCAAGATTTGTTGAGTTAAATGCAATTATAAAAAACTGCACTTCATCCTCTCCCACTTTATGAATATGTCTTGAAAAAATATGCTCTACATCTTTTATTAAAAATTTATCAAACTCATACACAAGTTTATCTATCTTAGAAACTTGTTTTGAAAAAGTAGAGATAAGATTATCTATATCAAAAATAACAGTTGCTCTTTCTCCAATACAAACATTAGTGTGGTGAAGATTATTTTTATTTAGATGTTCTAACATATTATCTTTTTGCAATAATACTCTTCTTATAGGTATCAAGGTGATCAATCGCAACTCCAGTTCCTTTCGCAACACAATAAAGCGCATCCTTTGCAAGAATAGCCTTTACTCCTGTCTTTCGATATACAAGCTCAGTGAGATTTCGAAGTTGAGATGTTCCTCCTGTCATAATAATTCCTCTATCAATAATATCTGCAGAGAGTTCTGGAGGAGTTTCTTGAAGCACTGTCTTGATTGCCTTAATCATCTCCTTAAGATCTTTACTTACTGCTTTCACAATTTCATTTGTCTTAATAGTTGTTGAACGAGGAAGTCCAGAAAGATAATCTCTACCTTTAATAGTCATTTCTAATTCATCTTCAAGTAAGACGGCTGATCCAACATCTCGTTTAATTTGTTCTGCGGTCTTATCTCCAATTGCAAGATTAAAAGTTTTCTTAATGTAATCAATGATTGATTGATCAATTCTATCTCCTGCACACTTTACAGATGTACACGCAACAATTCCTCCAAGTGAAATTACTGCAACGTCAGTTGTACCTCCCCCAATATCAACAATCATGTGTCCATGTGCTTCGTAAATAGGAATACCGGCACCAATTGCTGCGAGAATTGGCTCTTTCACAATATATGCATTCTTAGCACCTGCCTTAATCGCAGCCTCTACTACTGCCCGTCTCTCTGTAGATGTAATTCCAGCTGGAACAGAAATCATTACTTCTGGTTTAAAAATATTCCATTTTCCAAGTGCTTTAGTAAAAAAGTATCTAAGCATTGCCTCAGTTACTCTATAATCAGCAATTACTCCATCTCGCATTGGACGATATGCAACGATACTCTCGGGTGTTCGTCCTACCATTTCTTTTGCTTCATTACCTACTGCAAGAATCTTGTTATCAATTTCTGAAATAGCAACCACTGACGGTTCATTCAAAACAACCCCTTTCCCCGGAATAAAAACCAGCGTGTTGGCAGTACCAAGATCGATACCTAGTTTTGGTGTAAAAAATCCCATGTGCATACTATATGCTATTTTGAGAAAAATTGGGAGAGATTGACACAACACATAAATAGTGTACTTTTAATTTTGAGCACAAGCTCCC
>CAZDRR010000033.1:4864-8872 GCA_964507955.1 uncultured Candidatus Saccharibacteria bacterium
TCACTGTTCCAAGATCTTCCATTCAATCACGAAACACCTAATATCTGCATGCTGGTCGGCAGCGGTTTCGGTTTTATCGTGGGCCTCTTCAGAATTTTCGAAAAATCTCCGGAATAAGAGTGTTCCGTCCCTGCCCCGTAGCCGAAAGGCTACGGGGTTTGTTTTTTATTTTTAACCAAAATTTAATGTAAGTAGAAATAGCTTTATATTTCCTCTAAAAAATGGTAAAACCAATGTATGAATACTATACAGGTGGTCCCATTCAAAAAAGGGTTCCGAACCGAATACCTCACCTATTTCACAACCAAAGATGTGTCTATTGGAAACATTGTCACTTTTGAAATAAAAAATAAAACATATCAAGGATTTGTAATTGATGTTCAATCTGTTCATACTAATAAGTCAGATATACGCCAAGCAGATTTTACCCTTAAAAAAATAAAATCAATTTACAAAGAGACTATTTTTAATACTGCAATTGTACAAACACTCAAAGATGCAAAAGATTTTTATGCAACCTCAATTGGAGAACTTAGTACAAATATTGTTCCACAATTTGTATTAAAAGATATTAATACATTTAAAATCCCTCACACAGATACATTTGCAATTCAAGATTCAACTGAACAATATGCAATCCAAGAACCAGACAAAGAAAGATATTCAAGCTACAAGAGATTAATCAGAGAAGAATTTGCAAAAAAACGATCTGTGCTTTTTGTATGTCCAACAATTGAAGATTGTGAATATGCTTTCTCAGAACTTTCAAAAGGAATTCAAGAATATTCATACATATTTGCAAGCCATATTAAAAAAACAGATTTAATGAAGTCTTGGACTGATGCAATGAAAAACGAAAAACCTATTTTAATTATATCAACGGGACACTATGCTTTTATACCCGTATCAAAAATTGGTTCGGTAGTTATTGAAAAAGAAGCATCACGATTATATAAAACACAGTCAAGCCCATATATAGATTACAGATGTCTTCTTGAAATGTATGCGAAAAATCTTGGTGCACGATTAATAGTTGGAGACCTTATTCTCCGTCTTGAAAGTCATCTTAAGATTGATCAATTTACAATGCACGAATATTCCCCTCTTAAATTCAGATCTCTTACGACCGCAAGCTCTCAGATAGTCTCAATGAATTCAAAAGAAAATATACAAGGAGATGAATTTAAATTATTTTCAAAAGAATTATATGAAATGATTCAAACTGCGCACGAAGATAGTGAGCACGTACTTCTGATGTGTTCAAGAAAAGGACTGTCTCCAACTGTTGTTTGTATGGATTGCGGACATACTGTTACTTGTTCAAATTGTAATTCCCCTATTGTACTTCATGGTAAAGATGCTACGGTACGAGAAAATTATTTACTTTGTCATCGATGTAATGAACGCCGTCATGCAGGTGAACTTTGTAAACAATGTGGAGGTTGGAGACTTAAAACACTTGGAATTGCAACTGACATGATTGAAGAATACATACAAGAGAATTTTCCTCATGTAACAACTTTTGTATTTAATGGTGACAGGATAAAAACTCAAAAACAAGCAAAAAAATTGATTGAGGATTTTTACAATACTCCTGGCGCAATATTAATTGGAACAGAAATGGCCCTTCTCTATGCACGAGAAGAAATAGAACACATTGGTATTATTTCAATTGATAGTATGTTTTCTATTCCAGACTTTGGAATTCACGAAAGAATTCTTGCAAATGTTTTACGGGCAAAAGCGCTTGCATCAAAAACATTTATCCTCCAAACACGACATTCTGAGTCTCCTATAATAAACTATGCGTACAATGGAAATATTAAAGAATTTATACGAGCTGAAATAAAAGAAAGAAAAGAATATAATTATCCTCCATATTCATTAATGATCAAATTAAGTTTACAAGGAGGACCTGTTCGAGTCCAAGAAGAGGTAAAACATCTTAAAGAATTTTTGTCTGAATATGAAATATTTGATTATCCTATTCTCACCCAAAGCAATAAAAATAAAGTGACCTACGGTCTTCTCATTAGACTTCCAATTGAATCTTGGCCAGATAAAAAACTTGCAGATAAATTGCGCGCATTACCACAATATATTAAAGTAGTGATACAAACAGATAATATTTTTTAATATGAAAAAAATTGTTCAACAAGAAAATCCAGTACTGCGAGCAACTGCTGAGGAAGTTGATATTTCTTCTATTACAAAATCAGATATTCAAAAAATCATTAAAGAAATGTTTGAGGCACTTGAAACTCAAAAAGATGGTGTTGCACTTGCAGCCCCTCAAATAGCATATTCTAAACGAATTTTTGTAATTTCACCTCAAGTATTAGAGACAAATGTTAATCTTCCCCTTGTGTATATCAACCCAATTATCATTAAAAGATCAAAGGACAAAAAGAATATGGAAGAAGGATGCCTCTCATGTAGATGGTGGTATGGCAAAACAAAACGATCAAGTAGAGTTGCTGTCAAAGCTTATGATGAAAATGGGAAAGAGTTTACCGTAGAAGGCCGAGGTCTTGTTGCACAAATATTTCAACATGAAATTGATCATTTGAATGGTGTACTATTTATTGATCATGCAAAAGATTTAAAAGAAGTTGAACCTGAATCATAATATGAATTACACATTTGCATTTTTTGGAAGTGACGAGTTTAGTATTATAGTACTTGAAGAACTTATTACTGGTGGTTACACCCCTTCACTTTGTATAACTCAACCAGACAAACCAAAAGGACGAAAGCTTGTTCTCACCCCTACTCCAATAAAAGAATTTTGTCTTACAAAAAATATTCCGTGCATCACTCCAGAAAAATTAGATGTTGAAGAAATAAAATCTATTCACGATGAATATGATTTCTTTGTTGTGGCATCATATGGAAAAATTATTTCACAGAAAATACTAGACATTCCAAAGCATGGTTGTTTGAATGTTCATCCATCACTTCTCCCACAATATCGAGGAGCATCACCTATTGAGGCTGCGATTTTAAATGATACAAAAAATACTGGTACAACTATTATGCTCATGGATTCACAAATGGATCATGGACCAATTATCAAACAAGCAGAATATTTGTTCGAAAAGTGGCCAAAGAGTAAACAAGAAGTTCATGACACACTTGCACATCTTGGAGGACGAATGCTTACAGAAGTAATTCAACCATTTGTTCAAGGAGATATTGTTGTAACTCCACAAGATCATGCTCAAGCAACCTTTACCAAGATGATTCAAAAAGAAGATGGTCGAATTAATCTTGAAGATACTGACTATGCAACATACCTCAAATACCTTGCACTCACTCCATGGCCAGGACTATTTTTCTTTATTCAAAAAGATGGAAAAGATTTTAGAGTAAAGATTGAATCGGCTCACTTCGATACTGAGAAAGGATTTGTAATTGATACTGTAATTCCAGAAGGAAAAGCTCCTATGGATTGGGTTGGGTTTAAGAATGGGTATTTAAAATAGCAAAATAAAAACACCCTGTAAAAGTTGTTTAAAATTGAGCCACAACTTTTACAGGGTGTTTTTATTTTTTGATTTAAGATTATTTAATCTCTACTTTCTCAATTACCACATCTTGCACAGGCTTATCTGATTGATCAGTTTGAACTTGTGAGATTTTCATTACTACATCCATTCCTGATATAACCTTTCCAAACACAGCATGTTTACCATCAAGAAACACATTATCATTTGTATTAATAAAGAATTGTGAACCGTTTGTATTTGGACCAGCATTTGCCATTGAGATTGTTCCAACAACATTACTCAATCCTGCTCCAAACTCATCAGCAAATTGATATCCAGGACCACCTGTTCCCCACATTGCTTTATTTGCAACATCTTTAGACAAAGGATCTCCACCTTGAATCATGAATCCTTCGATTACTCGATGGAATCGTTGTCCATTATAAAATCCGGCTTGTGCGAGCTTCACAAAGTTTGCAACTGTATTTGGTGCTTTTTCTGTTTCAAGTGAAAGAGAAAA
>CAZDRR010000034.1:0-8849 GCA_964507955.1 uncultured Candidatus Saccharibacteria bacterium
TCTGGGTTTTTTAAGGTGTATAAACCTTTATGAAATTTTTCTCTTCTACTCATTTAGTGATAAATACTATTAATATTAAACTTTTAAACAGGAATCTTTAATGGCTACTTTAGTGTATCCCACAAACGGGTTAGTAGATCCGTTGCTGATGGACGCATATATAAAATTTACTATTTTTGAAAGAGATAATCCACAAAATTCTTTTCCAGTCTCTTCTATATTGTTATTTATGCCAGAACGAGTTGCTAATGCAAATAATATAGATTGGGGTCCAGAAAATTTAATGGATGCTGCTGGCGATGTTTTAGGAGCAATGAAAGACCTAGGTGCTGCTGGAATAGCTGGAAAAATTGGTAAAATAACTAACTCGATAGATCGAGGTAGAGCTAGATCTAAATTCGATATAACATCTGGAATTGTTAGCCGTTTATTTTCTCCTGCTATGAAAAACGCAGCAAGCTATGCATCGGGTTTAATAGTAAATCCATATCAAAGAATGATTTTTAAAGGAGTAAATTTAAGAATATTTGAATTTGATTTTAAACTTTTTCCTCACTCAAAGCAAGATGTTGACGCAATAGATGCAATCATTAAAGAATTTAAAAGAAGTTCTGTTCCTCCTGGAACAGGTGATGACTGGGGAGAAGTTATGCTGAAATATCCAATGGAATTTGATATTGAATATATATTTGAAGGCACATCTAATGAACATTTACATAAAATAAAGCGATGTGTTTTAACATCTATAAACACAGATTACACTGCTGCCGGACAATGGGCAATGATGAGGAATGGTGCTCCCGCAGAAACCATCCTTTCTTTAAAATTCCAAGAAACCTCAATTGTCTTGCGAAATGATGTAGATAAAGGGTACTAAAATCATGCTCTTCTTAGATCAATTCAAACCGATGGATTATGAACTAGATGGTTACAAAAGTTCTATAACTAATATTACCAGGTCTTTTTTAATAAAACATCTAAAAACTGACACTTCATTGATGATTCAGCCGTACACGATTAAAGGATTAGAAACACCAGAAAGTGTTGCTTATAAGCTATATGGTGATGCAACCTATCATTGGATCATTTTAATGTTGAATAACATTGTAGATCCTTTCAATGACTGGGTTCTTAGTGATGAACGCGTTCTGGAGTTAGCTGAAAGAAAGTATACAACTGGAGCTAAAGGGGTTCATCATTATTTAAATCCAGCTACTGGAGAACAGTTGGATGATGTTGCAGTTAGAGATAATGAAATAGTTAATCCAATCACTGTTACTAACTTAACATATGAACAAGAACAGAATGAAAATAGACGATCTATTCTTGTTATCGCTCCTAGAGCAATAGAAAAAACAGTTCTATTATTTGAGGGGTTAATAGCAAATGCTAGTTAAAAATGGTGGAGTGTATGGAGATCTAAAAACATTTAACGTTTTTATAGATGGTCACGACGTTTCTGCTGTTACGAATGTGGTAGAAATCTATTTAGATGCTCTAGGTCCCAACTGGTCATGTAAAATATATATGAATGATGGAGTCAACTTGATTATGACACTACCCATTAAACCAGGTAGTAAAATATCCATTATCGCAGAGACTAGTCTAAATAGCCCAATGGATGGAAAGAAAACATTTAACTTCGTTGTGTATCAAGTATCTGATAAAAACTTTATAAACCACTCGCATCAAACTTATACAGTACACGGTGTACCAGAGGCGTGGTTAAAGAATTTAGGAGCTAGAATAACTCGCTCTTACTCCAATATGTCTCCAGTTATGATTACAGAATCGGTAGTAAGTGAACACTTAGGCGCTACCCTTGCTTCCTCTCATCCAGCTAATAATGTAGTAACTACAATACCAGCAAACTTGTCTCCTTATAATGTCATCGGGCAGATGTGTAAACAAGCGTTAATAGGCAATAGGGCGGATTTTCTGTTCTTTCAAACTGATAATACTCAGTACACAATGAAAAGCTTAGAACTGATGTACACAACAGAACATAGTGGGTTTACATTTAAAATGAGACCGGCTCAGATAAGGAACTCGCGTGGTGATTTTGTTGATGACTACTGCTTGTGTTTCTCAGACTATTATATGGATCATTATGACACGGGTTTTAATAAGAGCGGGGGCTTATATTCGAGTACAACATCTACCTTTGATTTGTCTTCTCAGAACTGGGGAGGTAAGGACTTTGGATTTGGTTTAGATTCAGCATTAAATAATATTAAAAAAGCGTGGTCTGGGGCAAGTGAATTATTCGAAGAAAAATTCTCTAACGTTACCTTTATTCCCACTCACCCGGGAATGGCAAGTAAAGGACTCACCTCCTTAGATGCTGCTAAGAGTTGGAGTCCTAGCAGAAAAAGCTCTTTATTAAAACTAGAACAAGACAATTTGATAATCCAAGTCGCCTGCGGTATTAATGGGTGGACAAGTTTAGGTAAAACCTGTATGGTAGAATTGCCATCACAACAAGAAGTTAAAAAAGTTAAGTTAGATGAACAGTTTAGTGGTACATATTTAATAACTGCAATGTGTTTCTTACTTGGAAAACACACTGCATTCACCAACTACCATTTGTCTAAAATAAACTTAAATAAAGAATTCGGTAGCTTTAGTTTCGGCGGGTAAAACAGCATATGATTCAAGGTAATATGACAGCGGGCAATTTTAGCTTTGGCCCATTCGTATGGTTCTTAGGCGTAGTAGAGGATAGAAAGGACCCGGAGAAGTTAGGAAGAGTTAAGGTGAGAATATTTGGGTATCACGACTCTGATACTGCTCGGGTTTCCACCGAAGATCTGTTCTGGGCAATGGTTATGATGCCCACCAACTCTTCTGGCTCTTCTGGCGTAGGAGCAAGTCCAACTGGATTAGTAGAAGGTAGTACGGTGGTTGGATTCTTTATGGATGGACACGCCGCACAGACTCCTATTGTTATTGGTACCTTAGGCGGTAAACCTAAGAAAGAATCTCAAATAGCAGGCGGCGGTTTCAAAGATCCATTTGGCCTATTTCCTCTCTATGAAGAAGGAGAATCGAGTGTAAACCGACTTGCTCGAGGAGAGAATACAGATAAAACATATCTAAGTGACAGGAAGAAGAATAGAACTAAAGCGAAAGTCGCATTTGGGGGACAATGGCAAGAACCAGAACCGACATATGCAGCAGAATATCCGTATAATCATGTTAATCAAACTGAGTCTGGTCATGTGTTTGAAATGGACGACACAAAGGACGGAGAGCGAGTCCATATGGCCCATAAGTCTGGAACATTCTTTGAAATAGGACCAGATGGAACCAAAGTAGATAAGGTTCTAAAGGATAAGTACACAATCACTGCTGGGGATGATTATGTGTCAATCTCCGGAGACTGTAAAGTTACTATCTCTGGCGATGCTCTGATATTAATAGAAGGAGATGCAAAGGTACAAATAGAAGGAGACTTGAAACAAAAAGTTATTGGAGATTATGAGCTTACTGTTGGAGGAGACATGAGCATTACCACAGCAGGAGATCTAGACGTAAAAGTCGCTGGATCTCAAACTTCAAAAACTACTGGAATGGAAACAAGAAAAGCCTCTCTTATCTCACTTAATTGATAATCTCAGGAATCCCAAACTCTGTTCTTGAAGAAAGGGGCGCGTAAAATCCCCTTTCTTCAATCAAATCTAATCCACTTAACCCCTCTTCATCTTTAATCTTTAGTATTTCCGCTAACTGCCCGACATCTATCTGCGTGTATAATCGGTTAGAGACAAGTAGTTCTGCTTGATTAAAATAGTGTTTAAAAAAATCTGGAGTCATTTGTTTCAAGTCTCATAGTCTGTATAATCATACGGGCCTTCTATACGAGGAGGATTAACGTTGTTGAAGAATGATACATCAAACTTACCTCGTGGTATTTCAACTGACCAATTGCCATTAGCATCTGGAATTGCTTGAGATATTGCAGAAGCTGTTACTCCTGCGGTTCTATCGCCTAACCAAGGTCTAACTTGAACTCGGGTTATTGGATTAGCAACCGTTCTGTCTACTTTTCCAGAGATTGTTTGAATTAAAGACTTAGGCGGTGTGAAGTTTGAAGTATAACGTGCGAGACCTTTAGTGATTCTCAAATCTTGCATGTATCCACCCAAAGATCTAGTAGTCGTTGCAGATCCTATATTAATATTATACGACATAGAAGAAAAGTTAAGAAGATAAGAAGCGTTATAAAAACACTGAACACCATTAATAAACATTCTTAAAACACCCGCCGATCTACAAATCGCCACGTGAGTCCACACAGAAGGAGACACATCTATAGTAGATGGATTTTCATTTGTTCCATCCCATAAACACAATTTTAAATCATGGTTCCTTAAAAAAAAGACAAACTGAGGAGTGCTCGAAAAAATACCCACAATACATTTATCATAGTTGGCTCCTCCACCAGGAGCAGTATTAGACCAAACCCAAGCCTCTACAGTAAAATCTCCTGTCCCAAAATCTATAACATTTAATCCATAAAAAGTTACATATGAGGAAACGACATTAAAATAAGAAGAAGCGTTATAATATTTGTACTGTGTACTACTATATACAGCATTATTAATAGTTAAAGGTTTAGTTATAAAAGATTTATCTACTAATGTGTTCCCAGGTATTAGTAAAGTAGTATACTCTGGATATTCATACAAGTAGTTCATCATAAGGTACCCGCTTCGCGTTGTTTCTGACGAATAGAAGACAAGTAGTTTTCAAAACTATCCATTGTCTTTTCTAACGCAGGACGTCTCTTTTTCATTGCCTTCTCAGCTTCTGATCTAACATATGGGTTTGGATCCTGCAAGCCCAGTTTAATATGTCCATCTGTTGCGTTATCATGTCGCAGCGCGTGTATTCTAACATATGGGTCTGGGTCTTGCATTGCTATTCCAACATGTCTACTTTGTGCATTCCTGTTACGGATTGCTGCTTCTCTAACAAACTGATGTTGGTGTGGTTGTTGAGCGTTATCGATATTATTTTCAGTTACGTTATCATGTTCCAGTGCAGCAGTTTTTAAATCGATATTGGGTGCTTCGTCTGAAAGATTTAATACTTTGTTAATATTACCTTCTGACAGATTCTTGTGTGTCATAACTCTCATTTTTATTTTATTATTATGTTCTCCTTTTGGATCTAAATCTAAAATTTCGTTAATATGTTCGGGTTTTAGTTTTGGGTGTTTTGCGACTTCTCTTCTAACTCTATAATCTGTATCTCTTATAGCATTAAACAATTGATCAGATGTTGCTTTTGTATTCTTAATAGCATATTTTCTAACTTCAGGATCTTCATCTTGTTGTGCTATTCCTATATGCTTAGCAGTTGCTTTTCTGTTGGTAACTGCTGCTTGTTTTACATTTCTGTATTTGCTATTCTTCAGGGCATCTTCAACAATGTCTCCTGTAACATTACGATGCCTAATTGCTAGCTCTCTAATATCCTCAGAATCATCTTTAGCAAGAGCTCTAATGTGTCTTTCTGATAGATTAGGATGTTGAACAGCAGCTAGTTTAGAGAGAAACTGTGTAGAATCTTCTTTCATTTCTCTATCTAAATCTGCTTCGGTTGCCTTAGGGTGGAATGCAAAGTTTGACCCACTATCATTGTAAACATCCTCATGTATTTTAAAAAATCCCGGTCTATACGGTCCAGAAAGTTTAGAAGCTACTTCATGAGCTTTTGCAACAAATTCTGGATGTTTTAACCCATATTCAGAGTTAATTGTATAAATTGCATGATTTCCCTCTTCATCGTGATGCGGTTGTAGTGTTGCTCTATAGATTTCTTGTCCATGTTGGTTATGTCCGCGCACAACAACAGTTCCATGTCTTATTTCGTTTCCTAAATAGTTCCTATTACATCCAGTTTCGTTGTTCTTACATGATTCATCTTTCCATGCGTGCCCCGTTGGGTGCTCTGCATTAGGTTCTGGATTAGTTTGCCCAGCTACTTCTTTATCTCGAACCACAGTTACATAGTTACCAACATCGCCAAGACGGGTGCTATCTTTTGAATACTCTTGCCTCAGAGAAGGATCTTTTATAAATCCGCCTATATTTTTAGGCAACCCGCTTTTAGAAGTAATCTTTCCGCTTCTGTATTCTTCCGGCGAAAGTGTTCTCCCTAAATGTTGTTCAACTCTCTTATGAGTCTCAGACTTGTCCGTATTAAGATCTTCTCGAACGTGATCATTACCGGCGCCGAAATAGTGATCAGTGTCTGCCCTAGCTTTATCAGTCATCTGAATTCTAGCATACTTTTGGCGTTGAGTATCTGTGAGGTATTCTTCTAGGTATTGTGAAAAAGTAAACATTTTTACTCCTACATTTTGTGTTCTTTAACTTTATTTATAAGATCAATAAATCTTAGATTTTTACGATCGTTTAGTAACTTGACACACAAAATATAAAACGATAAGAAGGATTTTTTATAAGACGTTGATTTTCTTAAAGAAACTACGTTGAGTGTATGATTTAGAACTATATATAAATCAATAAGTTATAGATTTGCAAGTCAATAAAAAGTCGGAGAGGATTTCTCACTCTCCGACTCGATTTTTGTTTCTTTTTTGATTATTCTGACGCTGCTTCGACCTTCTCTCCGTCCTGGATATGTAGATTCACCTTTACAACCTTCTCATCCTTAATAAAGTCCGAAGCCTTAATAATCTCTACAACCTTCTCTTCGTTCACCACTGTCCGGAAGTAGATATCTTTTCCGTACATCGAGTACGAACCGTCCTTAGTAACCGCAGAACCGCCATCAAACGAAAGAACTTCGACTCCACGATTTTTCAGAATCGCGACGACTTCGGTCATGTTCTTAGGAACCGCCACACGTTTCTCCTTAAGAGCTTTAGGCTCTTTCTTCTCCTTAGGTTCTTTATCCGAAACTTTTTGGGTTTTCACTCCCTTATCCCAATTCTCCTTTACATAGGTATTCGCCAATCCCTTGCTCATTCCTAAAGTCTCCATCGCCCACGCTACAACTACAGCGTGGTCTTCACTGTTGATCTTTGCTTCAGCAATTCGTGCACGTACTTGATCAGCTTTACTCATAACTATATCTCTCGCTTTTAAGTAATGTTTAAGACGTTCCTTGTCCAAACTGTGTTGTCCCAAACTGTGAGTACAGTATAAACGAACACCCGCAGGTTTACAACCTAGGAGTTTTCGTGGAAACTCCTACAAATCGTGTAGAGAGATTCCCTCAGTGATTTCCCAGTTATCTGCGTCAACTCGTTTGAACACATCTGCACCTTCTTTACCCTTTAAAACAAAATAACCGCCTGCACCAACAGGCACCTCTTCTAGTTCTTCTAAAAAGAACTCTGGTTCTGGTTCATAAACACCCTCTCGGATGTTGGTATTGATCTTATTTAAGATTTCTTCAGTATTCATTCTTTTCAACCTCTATAGTAAATAAATCTTTTTGAATTCCCAACCCATTGACTTACAAAAATCTCGGACTGCTTCTTCAGTATAGATTCTAGATTCAAAACACTCTTGGAACTCCTTTAATGTGCCTTCAAATACAACATCATCGCTGTGTTCTATGATTTGAAATGATTCGGTTTCTTTCATCTTAACTCCTCAATCGTAAACAACAACCCACTCTGCACTCAGCATCTCTTCTGGTGTAAAGACATGTCCCGTATTATCTTCTCTGTAGAAAAAGCCGTTAGATAGATGAATATTCACATCTACGGGCCAGCTAAGTAGACGAAGTCTAGCAGTAGACTTCATCAAACGAATAGCTTCGTGGAATCTAAATGTGCGAAATGGTTTCTTAATCTGTCCCTTATCTAGAACAGCAACCCAGTTGGTAGACCAAGACTGGGGAGTCCATATCTTACCTGTTTCTCGAACAATGCGACCTCTTGAGTTTTTCTTAATGTATGAAGTTTCATCCCAATCCAATCTTCTGACACAAAAACCAAGTTCTACTAAAAACAGTGCTTCATCTAGCTCTAAAGATTTCTTATTCAATAAGTGTTTAGTAGTGCTCATTATTTTCAAGTACCTATGATTGTCAGAATTTTTTGGATATCCAGTGAAATGCCTATCAGGGCGAGTGTGATAAATTCGAAGCAAAACGCTACTAAAAATATCAACAACACTAGGAGAAGTTTATGTAGCGGACTCATCACGTTCTTCCCAAGCATCAATAATCGGTTCGCTATATTCTGTAGAAATCCTCAAAATAGGAAGCTTAGGCATCATAATACGATCTGTATTCATCCCTTTAGCATTGTACCTAAGGGTGATATGAGGTTTGTAGGTAGGCCATGAATGGGAGAGATTAAACTCTCTTAAAATCCTCTGATGTTCTTGATCTAGCAGTTCATTCTCAAACTCAATAACCAGCGTATCGTTATCTTCTCCAAGAAGAGCGAACCTTGGATTATTCATTACCACAGATTTTCCTTTTAACACCGGAGCGATATCTTTAATCCAGCGTTGATGCTCAGCGTATACTATAGTAGTATGGAGTTTTTTCTCAGAAATCAACTCTGGAATAGACAACCGGGAGAGTACTCGCAATAGCTCATCTCCATTCTCATACACAATCCCGACGTATGTTCCCGATTTAGATGTTTCCACGTATATATGCTCCGATGAGTGTAATCCAGAAGAAGAATGAAGCAGTCATCAACATTTCCAATACTACTTCATTGCTAACGATGATAGATTGAGCAAACGCAGGATTAAGTTTTACAATAGACTTAATGAGAGAACTAAGCCAGCAGTCACCCATTAACCATCTTACTATACTAGTGACCAGCCCCGCAGGAAATGCAAAGATAA
>CAZDRR010000035.1:0-8848 GCA_964507955.1 uncultured Candidatus Saccharibacteria bacterium
GAACCCGATAAAGTTAAAGACCTTGTTAATTGAACATATAACCCAGAAAAATTTGGAACATTTGATATTTTACTATAATCAATAGAATTTATAGATATATTTGTTTTAGTAACATTATCTACAGCGGAAAACTCAGAAGAAAAATTTAAAACATTTCTTTGTGTTAATGACGAATTATTTAATTGTACTGTAGAATAAGCTTGAGTAATAAAACTAGGAATATTTGTTATTTTAGAATAATCTAAACTAGTTATAAATGCTGGATTACTATAACTACCACTTAAAAGAACATATCTAGCGTCTCCTCTAGCTGTAGTCCAATAGAGATTAGTTCCTTCAGGAATATTTGTTGTAGTTAGTGATACAGCTCCAGTTTGACCATTAACGCTAGTTACTGGGAAATTTATAGATCCAAAAGTCGCTGAAGTAACTCTACCATAAACATCAACAGCTAGAGATGTTAAAGTGGATAAAGATGAACCACCAGAAAATCCGGTATGAATAGAAGATAATCCTATAGACCATATTCTATTTGCAGTTAAATCTTGAGATCCTCCAACAACAGATATTTGATTTGGCGTTCCATTTATAGTTAGTGTTCTAGAACTGCTTATTTTACTATCAAGAGAAGATTGGAGACCTGTAACTTCAGATATTGAATGAGTATGCCCAATTAAACTATATCTAGTATCAGAAAAAGATTGAACTCTTGAGTTTGAATAATATAATCTAGAAGATCCTTCTGGAACATTATCTGTTGTACCGTTCCAATAAATTTGATTAGAAGTATTAATATAAATAGGAGGAAGGGCTGAAATAGCTTGAGCTACACCTGTCCAAGAAATAACACCTTCTGGAGATATATTTATGGCGTTACCTGCAGTAAAATATTGTCTTATTTTAGATGGATCAGTAACTACATCTATATAATCTTTATTGTAAATAGGTACTTTAGTAAATCCAACAGGAATTCCTCTAACATAATATGAAGGCACTTCAACAATATTTGAAGTTTTTTTCATATCACCTTCTGTAGAAGAATACCATTGAGAAAAATTACCAAATTCATCTAATTCTCTAAAATATAAACCAGTATATCCAGTATTATATGGATAATAATATTGCAAAGAAGTACAACCAAAAGTTTTTACTTCTAATTTACCTTCAAAAAATTCAGTTGGTGGATAATTTAAACAACCACTTAAAGAAAAACTATTTTTTAAAGTTATATTATAAAAACCCGGCAATAATATTTGATTAAAATCAAAACCTACATTTAATATACCCCTATTTAATGAAGCATTTTCATCTATATAATCTTTAGACCATACTTTTAATGATAAATCTGAAGCTAAACCATTTATCCAATAAGATGGTATTAAATAAGATCCATCATTTTCTTGACTAGAATTATTAGATAAATAAGTCCATTTACCCCAAACACCATTTATTTTTTCTAAAATAGCACTTTTACAAAAATTACCTGTTTCATCATCTTGAATTTCAAAAGAAGAATATTCTATTTTTTGATAATTAGGTGAAGCAGGAAAAACCTGTAAATGTCCCTTATAAAAAAGTTTTAATGGAGCATTTTCTACACCTGACCAAGAATCAAGATTTATAAAATGAGAACCTATACTTAAAAGTAATATATCACTTACTTCAGATGTAGAACCGTGATCCACATAAGCAAATGTGCCTACATCATTTTTTAAATTTTTTGTTTCATGATGTAAACTACCCTCTGAATAACCTATATAATACTTTTCAACCATTTTAAGACATTAAAACGTAATTATCTATACTAACTATTAGTTCTAAATTTGAAATAGCTTTTCCTACAGGTTGCCAAACAAGATTACTTCCTGGAGCTGGAGGGTTTAATACTATACCTCCAGGAACAGTTGGACTTAAGCAGTATCTATTTCCAGGCGTTAAAGAATTCAAAAACGGGTTTGTGCCATAACTATAAAATTTAACAGATTGTCCAGCTGCAACATTTTGAATTACAAAACCATGGGCGATAGTACTTATTGAATTAGCTAGCGCTGGTCTTAATTTAGGAACTCCACCATCATCAAATATATTAACAAACATTCCAGCACTTAAAGATGTTGAAGCTAAAACCAATCCACCTTCAGGTACTAAATTAGAAGAAGAAACCAATATTTTTTTTGAAACTATCTTACCTTTTTTATTTTCGTTTTCAACCCAAAAAAGAATAAAAAATTCACCTGGAATATCTGGAACCCAATTTATTGTAAACTTAGTGCTATCTTTTACTACAGATGATTGATGTGGCCAACTAACAGCAGTTACGTTAGCTAATTCACCATTATTTAAAGTAAAAGATGATAATTGCAATTGAAGCGTAAAAGGTGAATTAACTAAAGCGTTTGATTGAGGTAAAATAGTTGCAGTTGAAACATTACTTTGAGCTTGATTTGAAACAATAGAATCTAAAGATATATTAAAATATACTTCTGTTTCACTTACAGCTAGCGCTGTAGGTATATGATCAACATTTTCTGGATCAAAAATAACTAGATCTCCATTTTCTACAGCGTATATTGAACCAGGCAATAAATTAGAAAATCCGCTTATTTTTTGATTTGGTTGTAAAAAAGAAGCTGTTTGACCTTGAGTTTTTGAATTTAATAAAAAACCATGCGCTTTCTTAATAGCTGTTTTTATTAAAGTATCACCATTTACATTTGTAAATATTTCAACAAATTTTCTAGACCCTATGTTTTCATCAACTAAAGCCGGCAAAGAAAATGTTGATTCTATAGAAGAATCAAATTGTATCTGAGTTTCAGATATTGCTTTACCTATATAAATATTAGAGGCAGAATAGTCTTCAACCAAACCAGTTGAAAGATTATAACCATACATTTGCCCAATATCTAAAGAAGAAAATCCATCAATAATACTTCTATTAGGTAATAATATATAAGCACTAGATCCTAAAGCGACATTTGAAGTTAAAACCCCATCTACTTTAGATATTGATTTTTTAAATAAAGGAGTTTGATCGTTATCATAATAAAACTCTACAAAAATTGGAGATGTTAAACCGTTAAGATTTTCACTTGATTTTATATAAACAAATTTACCTTTTCTATAAAAATATATTAAGTCTGCAGCATCTGCGGCTAAATTTATAGAATTTTCATTATCTCTTTCAGCATTGGTTAAAAATCTAGTTATACCAAATTTTGTTTTTGTTGCATTCTCAGCAGTAAAAGATGTTGGATTTTGAGGATAATAATTCCAAATATTAGATAAATAAGGAGCACAGCCATCTCTTAATATTTGCAAAACTAATTGATCACCTTCAGAAAGATGTGTTGATGGATTAAATCCTGCAGCATTAAAAGGTATTGTTAAATTTGTCTTATCCCCTTGAAGTTGTAAAGACCCTAACAAAATATTACCTTTAGTAACATTCAAAATAGATGCTGTATAATATTCTCCATTTGTTGAAGATATATTTATATGTCTTATTTCCATGTTTAAATTACTGTATTTGAATTTCTAGTAAAGATACACTAAAAATGTTTTCTATTTTTTCATCAACAAAAGAGACATATCCAAAAATATTAGTTTCACATTGACTAAATTCTACAGAAATAGAAGATAGATTAATTGAAACATTTGAACATATCGGTAAAGATTCACAATAAGGTAAACCAACATTTTCCCATTTAGGTAAAATATCTCTAAAATTACTATTTAATACTATTTCATTAGAATACACTACTTCATTTATGTAACCACAATTACCATCTGAAATTCTATTTGTAGTTTTAGTTTTATAAATTTTTCCATCATCTTCAAAAAAAGGTGAAAAATATCTATTTTCTACAAAAGATCCAACATTTTGACCACTATCTTGACAAGTAACGCAATTTAGTTCTTGAGTAGATAGTGACCATTCACTTGGATAATTTGTACATGGATTAGAATCTATAAACTCTTCTTCAACAAGACCAGTTTTTAAACCATCAACGATTTGACATCTAAGTCTACCAGATAACACCATATTAGGAGTTTGACTACCTAAACATGGATAATTTTGAGTATTTAAACCCTTTAATTTTGAAAAAAGTAAATAATAATGATATGGAAAAAATATTCTAGATAAAGTGTTTTTAACATTTTGCAAATTATCTATAGGTGTAGATGGAGACCATATAGAAACTAGATTTGATGATTGAATAAAACCCCTAGAATATGGGGTATTTAATGGACCAAAATAAAAGTCTCTTATATCTAAATTACCTGATGATGGTTTAATATAAATAACTATTTTTTCAACACCTTCAAAAAATCTTAAATTTGTTTGACCATTTTTGTCTATCAAGTTAGTATTTTGGAAATCACTTGAAAATATGAAAAACTTAAAAAAATGAAATCTATTTGAAGAAGGTAAAGAATAATTATTTATAAAAGTATCAGATTTTGAACCATTATGAATTTTAATAGGTAAATCTAATTGATTATTATCAGCATCATAAAAAAATACTTTTACAGATATTTGACTACTTGTTTTAGCAAAAAAAGAAAATGAATAATTGATTGAATGATCTACTTTTATTTTTTCACTTAATTCATTAAAACCAAAATAATTTGAAGAATTAAGTTTCCAAACTTTTTTGCCATACTCTACAACCTCAGTTATATTTCCAACTATAGATAATTTATCTAAAGTCAAACATTTATTAAATTCAAAAGTGGATATACCTCTCCATAATGGAGATGATTTATTTATAACCCAAGAAGACTCTCTCTGACCATGATGTATTGCTATAAAATCATTAAAATAATCCAAATTCAAATAATTGTATAACTCACTATTTTCATTTAATCCTTCATCTATAGATAATTGATTTAAAGATGATCTATATTTTGATATTTTATATATGTTTTTAGAATTATCTTGTAATTCTAATAAAGTTAAATTATTTTTAAAATAAAACCTATCTCTTAAAAACTCTTTTAAAAGAACAATATTTAACCAAAGCTTTGATAAATTCTTAGCATAAGAAACATAAAGAGAAAATAGTTTTATTATAGATAACCAAAAAGAATTAAAATCATCATCTGTACTACTAGATGAAGATCTTTTAACATACGAAGGTAAAATTCTACCATTTTTTACTTTATCAAAAACATTACTTACCCAAGAATTTATAAAATCGCCTTCTAAAACAAATATATCCTTTAAAAAACTATTTGATAATGCTGTATTATCAAATGAATATGGTATTAGTTTTGAATTTGATGGGCCATATATTGAAGAATTGCAATATAATTTTACATATACTTTACCTTTATCAATACCACTTAATACGGTTTGACAAGTTGTTGATCCAGATGCAACATTCTGATAAGAAAATCTTTTATCATTAACGTAAACATACAATATAGAATTATTTGATATAGCTTCAGAAAAATTAGAAGTTAATACCCAATTATTTGAAACAAAAGAAAAATCTATATCTATATTCATTAAGAAAATACGGTTTTCTGAAAATAATTATCAGTTTTTGACTGATATAATTGTTTTATTTCTGTTGAAATATTTGCCAATAAAACTCCAGATAAATCATATAAAACAAAACCTCTCAAAACAGGAAAATGAGGTTTATTAAATATAAAATCATTTTTCCATGAAAATGATTCACTTGGTATTTGAATAACACCTTTTGTTTTTAAACAAGCAACATAAATATCTTCCCATTGTAAAATAGAACCTTGAGCTAATTTATCTACAGATATTAATTTAATAATATTAGATTGCATATCTCTTCTAACAAATTCAATATTTGCGTTTGATTCTATTTGAATTTTCATAACAATATCAATATAGAAATAATCTATATTTGATAAATGAACCGAATGATTTTTTAAATTAAAATATTGAGAATCTCTAAGAGAGAGATAAGGACCTATTTGTTCTGAAAGTTCATTTAATTGATTTTGTGAAAGAGGTTGAGAATTCCAGGTTAATATCTTAATAATTATCTTACCGAATTCGTTTTGCCCATTACTATATATTTTATATACTAAAGGTTGTAATTTTATCATTGCCTGTTCTAAGTAAGCCAAAGAACCTATAGATAATAAAGAAGGAACAGACATTATCCTAGATCTTAAAGAAATATCGGATTCCTGATCATAACCTCCTACAGAATAAGATTCATTTAAAACTAACAAATGACCAACCGGTTTTGGAGAAACGTTAGTTATAGTCATTGGCTCTACATTTGATGAAGATCCTTGAGTTACAGATCTAACCAAAACAAATAAAATACCACTATTATCTACAACATAATCACTAATCAATTCAAAAACAACACCTGATATTGATTTAAAAGTGTGAGTGTTTTGCAAATACTGAGTGCCTTGAGAAGCATAAATTTTTAATATAGTATAAGAATTGGTTGAACCTTGTCTAGAATGAACTCCAAAAAGTTCTGCCGTATCATCCAAATGTTCACCAGAAGAAAACATTGGAAATAATCTAGCCATATATACAGCTATATCTTTTTCAGCTTTTGACGCTAATCTAGCTATGGCAGTAAATATTGCAGATATTATACTCGCTTCAGATATTTTTGTTATTTTACTTTGAAGTGAATAAAATAATTCTGCCAAAATAGATTTTCTATCAGAATCTGTGTTTGGCTTATATGGAAAATTTTTCATTAAATTGTTTGTGATAATTGATAACCATCAACTGTATTAAACAATATATCTATTTTTAGATTATCTTCTTCAAATTTAGCTTCATTAACGTAAAAACTTAAAAAATAATCATCTGTAGCTATTAATGATTCCAACATTCTAAAAACTATAGGTAAATTTAAAGAATTTCTACTTGAACCTATTGAATTTTTAAAAGAAAGTGAAAGATTTGGATATGATAATAAATCACCCTCTATTAAATTTATCATATTTTCTATTTGCTGCTTTGAACAATCAAAACCTTCTACAAATTTAATATCATTTTCTATAGAATCAAACGAAAAATCATTTAAAATATCTGAACCGGCTTTATTTAAAGTATCTGAAAAATCAACTATAGAGTTTAATGGCCTACCTACATCATTTAATTCATTATTTAATACAACTTTTTTGCCGGCAGCTAAATCATAATCTAATTCAACCAAATTGTTATTAAAAAAGAAAGAAAAATCCTTATCATTTATTATAGGAGAACCACCATCATTTTGACCAAGTGTATAAATTTGTCCACTATAGTAATATAGAGACAATAAACCTTTAGATGATCTTAACCATCTAGATAAATTAACTACAAAATATAAAGAAGAAAGAGATATGTTTAATTTATCTAAGTATTCTACATCAGATATATTTTCAATGTTGTTTTTTAAATACTCTATAGAATCATTAATTTTAGATATTAGAGACTTTAACTTATCAAAATCATAATTTGGTGGAACAGTTGAAATACCTCTATAATAATCATTTAATCTAGGTATAGATTCTGTCATAAAAACAATAAACTCATCTAATACATCCATTATAAAATACGATTAAGTGTTGAATTAACTATTTGTTGACTAGATGAAGTAGCACTATACTTTTTAGACAATGAATTTGATTCTGAATCATTTAATATTATTGAAACTGGAGATAAAAGTTTCAAATTTAAAGAATAATTCCAAATCATATTTGATTGAAGATCTTGACTTATTTTCAAATTTGATGGATTTACATAATACCTATGATTCATCATAAAATTGTACATAATTAAACCTCTAGGACCTTGTTCATCAACTAAAGAATATTGATTAATAATATCCTCAAGTATTTTTATGCAGCCATAACCAGTTTTTAATTTTGCGTCAAATTGCTTAGATAATTCCTTAAATGATGTAAAACCACTAGTTAATGGAGTATAAACATCACCTAACAATATTTTAAAATCCCTACCAAAACTACCTTGAATTGAAAAATCTATAGGTTGAAAAACAGAAGATCTAAATAATGTTGTACCTCCCTGAGTTGTAACTAGAGAATGTCTATAAGTTTTATCTAAAGAAAATGATTGAGGGTTTATTGGAAAAACAAAATAAGCTAATGTTTTACCTGTTTTTAATTGTATAAGTTCTAAGGCAAAAACATATAATTCAAAATCATTAGGATGCAATAAATGAGTTACTGTTTTACCTAATGAACTAAACAAACCAGTTCTTCTTACTATAGCCTCTGAAATCATGATAATGATTTTAATATTTTTATAGGAACAACATTTGCAGAAGGTGTTCCAGGAGAAGATGTTAAAACATTTATAACACCTGGTTGAATTAAAATATCTGCAGATTTTATGGCATCTACTATAACTTCCGATAACTTATCTGAAAATTCTTTTAAAGCCTTCTCTGGATCATCTTGAACATTATTTTGTTGATTCTTCATAAAAGAAAATATTGAAGATGATATAGTTTCCTTATTTAACATATTTTAACATTTTTAGATAAAGTTTCTTTAAATTTTTCTCTAAAACTATCTATTTTTGTTTTATTTAATAAAGGCATTTGACCAATAGAAGTACTTACAGTAGAATTAGATAATTCCTCTATAAAAGAATCAAATAAATTCATAAATAAATCACCAAGTATAGCTGATTCACTTCCATCACCTATTTTTACCGTATCTGAATTTATATGTATTTCATCACTACCTTCATCTATTATTATTTCATTCGTTAATGTTTTTAATAGTATATTTTTTGATTTTACTGTTGTATTTTTAGAAGATTCTATATTTATAATTCCATTTGAATTTATATTAATTATAGAATCACTATTGGTTA
>CAZDRR010000036.1:0-8449 GCA_964507955.1 uncultured Candidatus Saccharibacteria bacterium
TTGGTGGTTCAGGCGGTTCAGGAATAATTATAGTTAGATACACAAAAGCAAGTGTAGGTGGATAATGTCAAGAATTAGAGATATAGCAAATATACTTACTTCAGCAAATGATTTATCAACTGATGTTGAAACTGCTGCAGCAATAACATCTGCCATAAATGCTTTGCCTCCAGGATATCAAAGAGGCAATACTGCATCCCGCCCAAGTTCTCCAACAGTAGGAGATTTATATTCAAATACTGAGACAGGCTTTGTAGAAGTTTATTCAGGCTCAACTTATGGTTGGGAACAAGTTGGTGGAATTGCATCAACAGTAACAGGAGTTACTGCAACCAATGCACCTTCAGGTCGTGCTTATAATAATGGAGCGGCTTCAATATCATTTACCCCAGGAACAGTTCTTGGTAGAACATATACTGTTACATCGTCTCCTGGTTCATATACAGCATCTGGATCTTCATCACCGATTACTATTACTGGATTACAGTCATCAACACAGTATACCTATACCGTAGTTGCCACAAATAATTATGGAACAGCATCTGCAAGTTCTGCGTCTAGCGCAGTTACTGCAACCACTGTGCCTCAAGCGCCAACAATTGGAACTGCAACTTCAACTGGCAATAGTGGTCAAGTTTCATTAACATTTACAGCAGGTTCTACAGGTGGCTCATCAATTACAGGATATACTGTTACGTCATCTCCAGGTAATATAACTGCTACTGGTTCTTCATCACCTATTACCATAACAGGTCTTACAAATGGAACTGCATATACATTTACAGTTACTGCAACAAACGCTAATGGAACATCAGCTGCAAGTTCTGCAAGTAATTCTGCAACACCAACAAATACTGCATCAGTTGAGTACCTTGTTGTTGCTGGAGGAGGCGGAGGAGGCATTGACCGTGGTGGTGGAGGAGGAGCTGGCGGACTTTTAACTGGAACAACATCTATGCCAAAGGGTTCTGCTATAACCGTTACTGTAGGTGCAGGAGGAACTGCATCGGGTTCAAATTGGACTATTGCTGGCGGTAATGGAATTGATTCCTCTATTGGAAGTTATGTAGTTGCTTCTGGTGGTGGCGGTGGAAACTCTGGTGCTTCTGGTATTAATGGTAAATCTGGTGGATCAGGCGGAGGAGGAACTTCTCAAAGCGGATTAAGTTCTGGTGGAACTGGAGTTGCTGGACCACCTCGTCAAGGATATGATGGCGGTGCAGGAAATCTTGCAACATCAGCTTCTGGCGGAGGAGGTGGAGGCGCTGGCTCTGCAGGTTCTTCTGGTACAACCTCTTATGGAGGTAATGGAGGAAATGGTGTATCTTCTTCAATTACTGGAACATCAATAACATATGCTGGCGGAGGCGGAGGAGGATCTTCAGGAAGTGGTGGTGGATCAGGCGGATCAGGCGGAGGAGGATCTGGTGTAACTGGTAATGGTAGTGCAACACCTGGTAGTGGATCACCTAATCTTGGTGGCGGAGGCGGCGGAGGAACAGGTGGAGCTGCACCCAACAGCGCTGCTGGAGGTTCTGGAGTTGTGGTAATTAAAACATTATCTCAGGCAGTTAATACAACAGGAAGTCCAACTGCTACTACATCTGGCTCTTATTATATTTATCAGTTTAATTCAACAGGGAGTATTACATTCTAATGGCTAAACTAATTAAAGTATGGGACGGATCTGCTTGGCAAACTGTAGGTTCCGCTTCAACTGTTGGTGCAACAGGACCAACTGGACCTACTGGTCCAACTGGTACAACAGGACCAACTGGTATTGGTTCTACAGGAGCAACTGGTCCGACAGGAGTCACAGGTGCAACTGGACCTACTGGTCCAGCAGGTGCTACAGGAGCAACTGGTCCAGCAGGATATTCAATTGGAGACACAGCATCTAGACCAGTATCTCCAATAAATGGTCAAGTATATTCAAATACTCAAACTGGATTTATTGAAATTTATAGTTCAACTTATGGTTGGGAACAAGTTGGTGGAATTGCATCAACAGTAACAGGAGTTACTGCAACTGATACTCCGTCAAGTCGTGCTTATAATAATGGAGCGGCTTCAGTAGCATTTACTCCAGGAACAATTGCTGGTAGAACATATACAGTTACGTCATCTCCAGGTTCATATACAGCATCAGGATCAAGTTCACCAGTTACTATTACTGGTTTGCAATCATCGACACAATATACTTATACTGTGGTCGCTACAAATAACTATGGATCATCTTCTTCAAGCTCAGCTTCTTCAGGAGTCACTGCAACTACTGTGCCACAGGCACCAAGTATAACTTCATTAAATGCAGGAAATGCTCAAGTGGCTGTTTCATTTAGTGCAAATGCAACTGGAGGATCATCAATAACTGGTTATTCAGTTACTTCCTCACCAGGTAATATAACTGCCACAGGCTCATCATCTCCAATTACAGTAACTGGTCTTACAAATGGAACTTCATATACTTTTACCGCAAAAGCAATAAATGCTAACGGAACATCTGCAGCAAGTTCTGCAAGTAGTTCAGTAACTCCAGTTGCAACTACATTAGCAGAATTATTTGTAGTTGGTGGAGGTGGACACGGTGCAGCAGCAGGCGGAACTGGAAGTTATGCTGGTGGAGGCGGAGGAGGAGGTTATACAAATTATCAATCTAATATAGCATTAACACCAAGCACAACATATACTGTAACTGTTGGTGGAGCTGGAACTGGATCTTCAATTGGTTCATATACAGCAGCTGCAGGATCAAATGGATCTGGAACAACGGGTGGTAGTGGAGGATGTGGTGGTGGTGCAGGAATGAGTCCAAGTCCTGGTTATAATGGTGGAGCAGGTGGAACTAATGGTGGAAATGGTAATCAAACAACTGCTGGAAATAATTCTGGCGGTTCTGGACAAGGAACAACAACATATAATACATGGAATGGAAATATTTATTATTCTGGCGGTGGCGGTGGCGGAACATATGGCTATGGATTTGCTGGAGGTGCAGGTGGAGTTAATGGCGGCGGCAGTGGCGGAAACGGAGCAGGAGGATCTGCTGGTCAATATGGAACAGCTGGTACAGTAAATACTGGCGGCGGCGGAGGTGGCGTAGGTTCAGATTCAGCTGGAAACGGCGGAAGCAACTGGGGTCTTGGAGGTTCTGGAATATGTATGATAAGATATCCAGATTCTTTCCCAGCGGCAACATCAACTACTGGTTCTCCAACAATTACAGTTTCTGGTGGATATAGATTATATAAATTTACATCATCAGGTAGTATTACAATATAGACTATACAAACTTTATTTGATATAGTAGACTTATAGCATGAGATTTCATGTAATTAGTTTACCACATACACAAACAACAAAAGAGTTTGCCAATTGTGCATATACCGAAAAAGTCCGTAGATTTTGTAATATGATGAAATCATTAGGTCACACAGTTTATTTATATGCTGGTGAACAAAATGAGGCAGATGTAGATGAATTAATTACTTGTATTACTGAAGAACAAAGATTAGAGGCATTAGGTGGACTTCATTATGTCTCCGCCTCATTTGATAATACATTACCTCATTGGCAGATATTTGCAAAGAATGCAATTGAAGGAATTAAACAAAGAGCGGAACAAAAAGACTTCCTATGTTTTATTGGCGGTACTGCACAACAACCAATTGCTCAAGCATTTCCAGATATGATGGCGGTGGAGTTTGGAATTGGATATGGCGGAACCTTTGCAAACTTTAGAGTATTTGAATCATATGCATGGATGCACTCAATATATGCAATGCATACAAATCCTACAACAGTAGATGGTAAATTTTTTGATGCAGTAATTCCAGGATACCTTGATCCAGATATGTTCCCGCTTCAAGAGAAGAAAGAAGATTATTATTTATATATGGGAAGAATGATCTCTCGTAAGGGAGTTCAAATTGCTTCTGATACATGTAGAGAATTAGGTGTTAGATTAATTATGGCGGGTCCTGGAAATGAGATTCCAGAATATGGTGAATATATTGGTCCAGTTGGTCCAGAAGAAAGAGCTAAATTAATGGGAGGAGCTATTGGATTCTTTGCTCCAACCCTTTATATTGAGCCATTTGGTAATGTTGTAGTAGAGGCTCAAGCATGCGGAACTCCAACCATTACAACAGACTGGGGCGCATTTACTGAGACTAATATTAATGGGCTAACAGGATATCGCTGCAGAACACTTGATGAATTTTGCAAGGCAGCGGAAGATGTAAAAAGTCTAGATCCTGCTATAATAAGTAATAGAGCAAAAGAGTTATACTCAGTTGATACAATTAGATATAAGTACGATGAATACTTCAGAAGACTAGAAACTTTATGGGGTAAAGGCTGGTACGAAAGGACTTAGATTATAAGTCTAAGAATGGTATAATTTAAAAATGTCCACTACTGGTAAGGGCTTTAGATACCCACAATATTCAGACACACCAGATGTTCCAAGAGATCTTAATTATCTTGCATCAGATGTTGATGCATATTTAACTGCACATCCAGGTCCTACTGGACCAACTGGTGCTACAGGGTCTACAGGTCCATCTGGCGCAACTGGACCATCTGGATCTACTGGATCAGTTGGTGCAACTGGTGTTACAGGACCAACTGGCGCAACTGGACCAACTGGCGCAACTGGCGCAACTGGACCAACTGGATCAACTGGACCTACTGGAGTTACTGGTGTTACAGGCCCATCTGGTGCAACTGGTCCACAAGGTAGCGGCGTAATTATTTTAGGATCATATTCAACTTTATCTGAATTGCAAACAGCTCATCCAACTGGTACACCAGGTGATGGATATATGGTTGGCATCAATCTTTATGTATGGTCTCAATCTACAACTTCTTGGATAAATGTTGGACCGCTTCAGGGCCCTACTGGATCAACAGGCCCAACGGGGTCAACTGGAGTAACTGGCCCAACTGGAGCCACTGGTGCAACTGGTGTTACTGGAGTTACAGGAGCTACAGGTCCGACTGGACCAACTGGTGCTACTGGACCGCAAGCAGCATTTACGGTTGCTGCAACAACTCCTCCAACTTCTCCAGTACAGGGTCAAGGCTGGTTTGATTCAAATACTGGAAAAGAATATATTTATTATGGAACTGTATGGGTTGAAGTTGGATCTTCATTAGCAGGTGCAACTGGCCCAACTGGACCAACTGGTGTTACTGGTCCTACTGGACCACAAGCGACATTTAGTGTTGTTGCAACAACTCCACCATCAAATCCAGTTGAAGGACAAGCATGGTATAACTCTACAGATGGATTAACATATATTTATTATGATTCATCATGGGTAGAATTTGGAAATTCTTTAGCTGGTCCAACTGGTGCAACTGGTCCTACAGGTGCAACTGGTGTTACTGGACCTACAGGAGCATCTTTACCTTCAATGACTGGATGGACTGCAATACAAACGTTAACTCCATCAAGCGGATCATCAATATCGTTTGATAATTTGGGCAATTACAATAATTTTATGTTAACATGGCAGATTGTTACTAATGCTGCTAGTCATCTATATTTTAGTTTTAATGGTGATAATGCTGGTACATCATATGAGCATCAATATCATTATATAAAAGGCGTTAGTGGGTACCCATACCTGTCGAGTTTTGGATGGAAAGGTGCAGGCATACCTTATACATACCTAGTAACATGTGCAGTATCATTAGGCTATGGAAGCCTAAACCTTTTTGGCGGAGCTTCAAGTACTTCAGGCAAAGCATTTAAACTTCAAGGAACTGGTTTTACTGGAACTGTTGGTACAACTGGATCTAATACACTCGTTCACACAGATGGGTATTGGAATAGCAATAGTCCAGTAACATCTATACAGGTATTTTTATCCGATACAACATTTGCTTATGGAAATTCATTTACGTTATATGGGAGCACAAAATGAGTGATATTACTATTTATGATGCTGAAACTGATCAAGTAACTTCTCGTAAGTATACAAGAGCAGAAAAAAATATTATATCTTCCGCCTTTGTGCATGGTCAAGAAGAAATTGATGCTGCAAATCAAGCAGAGTTAGATAAGTTTAATGAAAAACAAAATGCAATTCAGGCATTAGCAGCTCTGGGCTTAACAGAATCTCAAGCTAAAGCAGTGATAGGAATATAGGAGATATAAATGGCAGCTATAGATTTTCCAAATTCCCCATCGTTAAATGAAATATTTACAGTCGGAGATAACTCATGGAAGTGGAATGGAACCACTTGGAATGTTGTTAGAATTGCAACTGGTGCAACAGGTCCTACAGGACCAACTGGCGCTACAGGAGCAACTGGACCTACAGGAGCTGGCGTAGCAGGAGCCACTGGTGCAACTGGTGTTACTGGACCAGCAGGAGCAACTGGACCTACAGGTGCAACAGGGCCAATTGGTGCTACAGGTGCAACAGGGCCAGGTGCAACAAATAATGGCTGGACATTGATTTCTAATCAATATATACAATCACTAACAGCAACTTCTGTTACATTTACTGGATTGTCTACATATAACAAAATTAAAATATCTTGGGCTAGAAATGATTCTACTACTGGGTCAACAAATGCCTTGAATATGGTTATAAATGGCGGAGGAACGGCTAATGAAAGATTTATATATAATGGATCAACCTGGTATGGATATGTTTATGGTTCAACTTTAACTCAAGGCGGTTCATCTTCAGGTGGGATATATGATTTAATGAGAGTTGATCAAGCAACTTCACCTGGTTCTTTTACTGGAATGTTTGAAATTCAAAGAGGTCCAGCATCTGGCCATATTGAAATCTTTGATAATCTTTCTACTGTAAATTCAAAAAGATATAAAGTAACATCATTGGGTAGAGATTTTTCTAGCACAGACTATAAAACTCCAAGACTTACTTTTATAGATGGAGTATGGGATAATACAGCAACTATTAGCTCAGTAACACTAAGCTTATGGCTAGGTTCTGGTAACTTTGGAGCTGCTGATTTGGGTGGAGGAATCGGAATTGTTGGCGGAACTTACTTTAATGTTTGGGGGAGCACATCATGAGTGACATGATTGAAATTGATGTAAATACTGGTGATCTTGTAGAAAGAGTTTATACTCAAGAAGAACTAGATTATAGAGATTATTTGGAAAGCCAAATAACACTTCCAGAACAAATTGTAGATCCTTTAGCAGAATTAAGGCAGTCAGCTTTAAATAAGTTTGTGCGTATGGGATTAACCGAAGAAGAAGCAAGAGCGATTGTAGGTATTTAATATGACATTATCATTTCCTTCCAGCCCAACTTTAGGACAAACATATTCATCTTCAGGAAGTACCTGGACATGGAATGGTTCAGTATGGGATCTAGTTAGAGTAGCCGCTGGTGCTACTGGCCCAACTGGAGTTACTGGTCCGACAGGTCCTACGGGCGTTACAGGCCCAACTGGGGCTACAGGTCCTATAAGTACAACTCCTGGTCCAACTGGTCCTACAGGGGTTACAGGGCCTTCTGGAGCCACAGGGCCAACTGGCGTTACTGGTCCTACAGGAGCATCTTCTGTGTATGGAATTAATACTCAAACAACTTCTTATACAGCTACATATGCAGATGCAAGCAATATAGTAAGAATGAATTCTGCCTCTTCAAATAATTTTTCAATACCTGTTTCAACAAGCCCAACTGATTTTGCGATAGGGCATTCAATTACTGTGTGGCAAATGGGAACTGGACAGACAACCATCCTTGCTGCAAATAGCGGGACCACAACAATACAGTCAACAGCATCTACACCTGCCGCACCTAAATTAAGAACTCAATTCAGTTCTGCCGTAATCACAAAAGTGGATAACAATTTATGGTATGTCGCAGGTGATATATCTTGAGAAATTTAATTGGAATATATTCTTCTGCATTTAAACTTCCAGTAGTAACTGGAGGAACATTAACATCTGACTCAACCTATTATTATAGAACATTTACTTCTAGTTCATCTCTTACAGTAACTAATGGGTCAGTTCCATTTCAGTATTTAATTGTGGGCTCTGGAGGCGGAGGAGCATATGGAAGTTGTGGAGGAGCAGGTGGAGGAATATCTAGTGGAGCTATGACAGTTTCTCCTAATACCTATTCTATTACAGTTGGTGCAGGTGGTGCATGGCAAGGTGCTGGTAACTCATCTTCTTTCAATGGACAATCTGCATCTGGAGGAGCAGTTGGAGTTTCAGCTGCTTTTGGGGCAGCTGCTGGTGGTCCTGGTGCTGGATCAAATGGATCTGCAGCAAGTGGACAGTTTGGAGGTCAGGGAGGAATTGGAGCACTTTATTCCGAATGGACTTCTGCAACATCAACAGGAAGAGATAGTCGTTTTTCAGGTGGCGGTGGAGGAGGAAGTTATAGAGTTAACTACTCAGCTCCTGGAGGACCAGGAGGCGGAGGGCCAGGAGGCTGGG
>CAZDRR010000037.1:0-8449 GCA_964507955.1 uncultured Candidatus Saccharibacteria bacterium
TCAGAAGCTCACGCTAGGTTTTTAGCTAGATGGCACATGGCTCAGTTAAAACTGAGACCCGAACGCTATACAATAAATACTGACTTTGAATACTTAATCTGTAATCGTGGCGATTTAGTACGCGTAACACACGATGTTCCAAAGTGGGGTACTGGCAGCGGCCGAATCAAATCAGTTGCAACAAATACTATTGTGTTAACAGAACCAGTAGAACTAGACTCTACTAAGTCTTACAGTATTCGTATTCGTACTAATACTGGTAGTTCGGAAGTATTAACACTAAGTAACGTTACTACTGGGTGGCACGATACCATCACAGTTACTCAAAACGTTCCAGTGTCAGTAGAAAAAGACAACTTATTTATGATAGGCGTTGTTGGAACAGAATCACAAGAACTGATTGTTCTCGGTATAGAAACTTCCAGCAATACTAGTGCAAGAATAACCTTAATGGATTATTCTCCAGAAATTTACAGCGCCGACCTAACAGGCTTATTAGTATTCAATGCTAATATTAATGGACAAAGTACGCAAGTTGTTAGAACTACAATTAATGGTTATCCAACTATTACAGAAGTGTCTAGCAGCAGTGCACTAAGTGAAGAAATTTCTACAGGTACATACGCAAATACAACTATCGTAAGTTACGCTAATAAAACAGGTTTAACAGACGAAGCAAGAATAGTACAGCTACAGTACGTTCTAGGTGATGCAGAATTTGAATCTAGCAGCCCTAGTTCGATTGTATCAGTTAATAAATCGGCAGGAAGTATCATAGTTCAGGGCTTAAAAACCATGACTATGTATAAATTCAGAGTTCGTTATGCAAATGCATCAGCTACTAACGTAGGCCCATGGTCTCCAGTATTTGTAGCAACAGTAGTGGGTAAAGATACAAACTATTCTGGTGCCCCTGCACTAACCATGGATTTAGATAGTACGTATATTATTGTAAAACCAACGTATGTACAACGACCAGCAGATTTTGCAGCATATGAGTATAGATTATATAAAGATACTGGCACTGAAGATTTCTGGGATCTAGATCTAACTGCTAATAATATTAAAGTTGTTAGAAGTTCGCAAGACGGAAGATTTGATCTGCGAGATCAGCCGCTACCTAGAATCTCTACCCAAGGCGTTACTTATAGAGTAGCTTGCAGAAGTATGGATAGATCTAATAATTATAGCAGTACAAGTACATTAGGTACAATAGTTATAAAAACTATTCAATAAAGGATAAGTATGACAGCACAGCTGAATTCGGGCATTAAGTCCATACACTTAGTTATACCTACTCCGTATGATTTAATTAGAACTACGGATGTACGTGATGACTTAGTTGCTGTTAAAGTGTGGTACAGCGATATTAACGGGTTTGACCCTGCCGCAGGGCAGGGCACCCTATTTTCAGAAGCTAATAGTCTTTCTGTAACTATTACTGGATTAGAAACTAACAAGGTATACTATGTAAGGTATGCCTTGATTAGTGCTATCGATCCAGCAACTTACACTATATCTCCACAATATAGTGCAATGACGTATGACGAGAATACTAGTTTTTATGGTTACCTAACTAACGACCCCACTGCCCTAGCTACTGAAAGCGATGGCAGTGGTGGTAATTGGGCAGTAACTGCTGGCGTATTTAAAGTTTATAATTATAGCCAGGATGTTACTGGAGCGCATGATTTAGTCAATGGCCCATTTTATAGCATTAAAGCTAATTCAACAATAGGTGGGCTAGTAGCTACTATAGATCCAGTAACTGGGGCGTATAGTGCAACTGGAATGGATTCTGCAGCAAATAGTGCCAGTGTAATTTTCAGAGCCGTATACAAAGATATGGTTGTTGAAAAGGTATGGAATGTATACAAAGGCAAAGCAGGACAACTTGCTCCTACTATTCAACTAACAGCCACAACAAAAGAATTTATATACAAAGATGTAAGCCAGAAACGCAGTATTACTGCCAGTACCACTATTACTGCTACACTTAAAAACCTTACAGGCACCCCTACATTTGAAACACGAGCGTTTAGTCGTGCTGGTGATGAATTAGGAGCACAGTTCGGTTCGCAGCAAATTGCCTACACACAAAATGGTAATTCAATAACTATTACTAATGACCAATTTAGTAACCCACTAGATTATAACGTAGATCTTGGTTATGTAACAGTAACAGCTAGAATCGGTGATATATTTGATTCTATGTCCATATATAGAATCAACGATGGTTCTACTCAAATACAAGTTGAACAAAGTAATCAAGCCCATACTATTACCGCCGCAGAAGACGGAGGTACTGACCCACTAAACTATGTTGGCAGCGGTAATATTATTACAGTAAAACGAGGTGCTCAAAGTTTAGTTGTAGATACTGATGCTCCTTATGCAGCCGACACGTGGCGTATTATTGATATTGTATCTACTAACATTACTTGTGATCCGACTCCAAATGCGCAAAATGGCGCAACTTTTATTGAGTTTGACCAACACTCGGCAATGACTGCTGATGTTGCATATATCGATTACAAGATACGAGTTCAAATTACGGGATCTAATGAAGGTAATGCATACCAAGATTTCCCAATAAGACAAAGTTTTAGTAAATCTAAGCAAGGTGTACAAGGCAGTACGGCAAAAGCAGTTAACTTAACTACTTCTGCTATGGCATTTATTACTCACCAAGGATCTACTACACCTAGTGAGTCATCAGTAACTCTAATAGCAACTCCTAGTAACTATACTGGTGGAGCTACTTATACTTGGTTAGTAGATGGAGTAGCTCCAACTGCTCAAGTAGGTACTGCTACTGGTAATACCTTTACTTTAAATGCATTCCCTTCCGGAACATCTAAAACTGTAAAAGTAACAGTAAGTGAAAATGCAATAAGTAGTTTTGACGTAATGACTATTTATAGTCTTAGAGAAGGTAGCGACGCAGTTGTAGCAGGTATCCAAAACGAAAGCCGAAATATTGTATGTGACAGCTTAGGCGAACCAGCACAAGGTCAATTACCTTTTTCAACTACACTATTTGTGGTTCGCGGAAGTCAGATCTTAAACGATCAAGCTGGGCAAGTAACTTTTGCTAAAGTAAGTTATAGTGGTGGAAATTCTGCTTCTTATAGTATCTCCCCTCTTGGTGTAATTACTATTAATAGCTTAAATGTAGATTACGCTGAAGCAAAGTTCACAGCCACAGTTGGCGATTTAGTACTAACTAAAACATTATATATTACGAAAACCAAAGACGGTAAAACACCAGTTAAAGGTGTAGACTATAACGACGGTACAAGTATTAAAGTACAGTATTCAATGAATGCTTCTAGCTGGCATGATACTTATGTTGGCGGGGATGTGTTCATAAGAGTAGGAACTGTACTTGCTAATGGTTCTACTACATGGAGCGCCGCACAAAAGTATATACCAGAAAAAGGCGTAGAATACTTTGACGGAACTAGTGCTTATTTACATATAAAATATAGTGACGATGGTATAAGCCATACATTTACTGCAAACAACGGAGAAGTGCCCGGTACTTATATGGGTACATATAGCGATAGCAATCCGTCAGATAGCAACGATCCAACTCTATACACTTGGGTAAAGATAAAAGGCGATGACAGCAACGTACCAGGACCAAGAAATGCTAGCGGATTTTTATTTTATAAAACTGCGACAACTAGTCAACCAAGCGGCCCTACTCCTACTCCTTCCTCGTATAATTTTACAACAAACACATTCGGTAGTTTAGATACTAATTGGGGATATACCCCACCAGCCCCCACTAGTAATCAAAAATCATATGCAGTTCGTTATTCTGTAACAGAAGCAACGTATGGCGGTACTCAGACAGTTACAATAAGTACTGTATTTATAAACACTAACTTTGACGGTTTGGTAACCTTTACTAACGTATCAGATGCTGTTGCGAGTAATGCTGCTGCAAATGGTTATTTAACTCCATATACTACTATTAATGGTAGTAATATAACGACAGGTACTATAGATGTGGCAAGATTAAATATTGCACAAAATAGTGCCACACCGACCAGAATGACTATTAGTTCAGATAAACTAGTGGTTTATAGTAATAACGTAGCAAGGGTTATTATTGGTAATTTAGGATAATTATGGCAACAAGTTTCGGAATGAAAATTAATGACTCAGCCGGTAATGTGGCGTATGATAGTAGTAGTCACGGAGGAGTGTTTGTAGAATTTGCAATTCTACCGGCCATGACTTCGAAAACAATAACATCTATATCATATCCACAATTACCTGGTAGAAACTTATACGTTATGCCACTGGTTGTAGGTGCTCATTCTTTTAAAATATATGGCCCTACAGATACTGTTCCCGGGAACGTATCCCCGTTAGGGTATCCTGTAATTCAGTATGTAAAAAGCGATATAGCCTCGGTAGTTAATCGTGTTCTTGCATTTTATGATGGTACCTTTTATAATCAAACAATTTTAATGGTATTTGCAGTATGAGCTTTGGTTTCAAATTTATAAACAATAGCAATCAGCTTGTTATTGATGATACTAATGTCAAGCCTTGGCTAATTACAGGCCCGTATATAGGCACTGGATGGAAATTAATAGAATTAGATACTACAGATACTAGTAATTTTAGTGCTGGATTTAGATTTAATTCGTTTAAAAATTATCCCCCTAATAGGGCTGGAGTTGCGGAAACTTGGAGACTATATGAAGTTTTTTATATAGCTCCAAGTACTGTTAACTGCTTCGCAGTATTTACATTACCAGATGTAACTGGTGGTCTGTGGTATACAGCAGGTAGTAGGGGTACGGTTATACAGGCGGGAGTATCTCCCAGTGAAGCTATACCTATAGCTAATAATGCGGTATATCCGTCTACTTCTATTGTGATCGCAGTTCCAGAAAGCTGGTTATTGTCGTCAACACCAGAACAACAAGCAGCAGCTATACCAAAAGTATATTATTATGCCGCAGATGCGATACCAAATGCTAGTAAGGGTACTGGGTACGGGATACAAGTATTTAAAGAAGATTCTACTTGTACTTATGACAGTGATAAAAAACATATACAGCCTGGCACATACTCTTTTGGGTATGTACAAGCACCAGCATTTCCTGATAATTTTGCTACACAAGGTGGATACGATGTTCCAGTTATACCTACGGCTATAGGGTTTACTGGAAACGCTAATAACTTAGCATTTTCGCTAACAACCTGTACCTATGTAAAAATGAAAGACCCTCCAGGTGGTACAAACCTAGTAGATGGTTGGTTTAGTAATATTTTCTATAATCGTACTGGTAGTACGTTGTATACTGCAAATGTATTAACAGCCACTCATATATGGGAACAAGATTCAGATACATTAGTAAGTGGAAATGTATATGTACTTGGTTCCGAAGCTTCATCAACTTTAAGTACAACAGGGCCAACCTCATACTATAGCAGAGTATTAGCTTTAGATACTACTGGATTTGATGTACCATATACACCTACTCAATTCCCTGCTAGTTATCAGGTGAAGGCGTATAGATATGATAATTCTTACTATGCTAATGGGCCAATAACTACTGTACCAGAGCGAGAATATCCACCTATACAGCCAAGTTATCCGTATACTATTATACGCTTCAAAGTAACAGCATATAACGTAGTAGATTCTACATTACCATTTACTATAAGTGGTACAGGAATTACTACTAATGATATTCAGAGTATATACATTAATGGAGTATTTCAAACAGGAGTTTCATTAACTGGTAGCGTACCTATAAGTGGTAGTATTGGTACCGTAGATTTATTATTAAAAGAAGACTATGTAATTGAAGGCACAGAAACTTTAACATTCTCTTTAAACGGTAATAAAGGCAGTGCTTCCGTAGCTATTACAGAACAAAAAACTTACTCCAACCCTTATATCAGTGGAGCCACTACTCAATCCGATGGCAGTATATGGGTAGCAGAAGGTGGTACTTATACTATTAAATTAACTACCTTTAATGTAACACAAGGCACTGTTATACCCTATAAGCTAGAGGTAGTTTCCGGTAACTTTACCGCTAGCGATATTCAATCAGGATCTTTGACTGGTAATTTAACCGTTGGTACAATAGTTACAGGATCAGGGGAAGCTTCCGCTTCCTTCACAGTAAAAAGCGACAACTTAACAGAATCAATACAAGAAAAATTTAGTGTATCCGTAATATATCCAGGTACTTCAGTATATACTACAATTATACCAGAAGTATGGGTACAAGATACTTCATTAGATCCAGTACCTACATATAGAATTACATATAATGGATATACAAGCGGTAATATACAGGCCAATGAAGGTGACACACTAACTTTTACAGTAGTATGTACCAATGTGCCAGACGGGACAAGAATATACCCCAGATTTGCTCCAGAAAACAGTAATATGGATGTTAGTGACTTTATTGTACCTACCACATGGTACGACCCTAATGCGTCACAACTGTTAGGTATTTTAGTTTATAATAATACTGCATCATTTTCAGTCCCTATTAAAAACGATTTATTGACTGAAGGAACAGAATCTTTTGTACCAATGTTATCAAGAATATCTAGTCTTACTGATGCATCCGATAGGCTAGATACGTGGCCAGGTACGGTATTCGTATACGATACTTCTAGAACTCCATCAACATACAGCATTGCATTTTCACCAACTTCTGTAAATGAAGGGTATGAGTTTACAGCAACATTCACTACTAACCAATATACTGGTGATACTTTGTTCTGGACTATCTCAGGCATAAGTTTAGCAGATATTGATACTATGTATGTTATAGGTAGCTCAGGAGTTACCGCACACACAGCAATAACTAAATCATTATCTGGAACTTTTTCTTTCTACAATCCGTCGCCGTTTACTTATACAATAGGAGTATTAGTATTAGGTGACGGTATAACAGAAGGAAATGAAACTGCTACATTTTCTATAAGATCTGGTAGCGAGACTGGCCCTGTATTAGCTTCCAATAGTATAACTATTGTTGACTGGATTAAAAACGTATCTGTGTCGTTAAATACCAATGCAGTAGTTTATCCCAATGGTGTCATACTAACAATTACCAATGGTGTTCCGAATGGTACAGTATATTGGAGCGTAAACAATCAAAATTATGATGGAACGTACACTTTAGACGCTAATGGCGGAACATACGGGTTAATTGCCCAAAACTTTCAGCCAGGAGATTATACGCTATACATGAAGTTTGAGGGGCCCGTATATAGGCAAGTATCTTGGACTGTAGGTCCACAATATCCAGCAGCAGGTACGCTATACAGATACTATTGCACGGGATATGATAAAATGGGACAATATCATAATGGTACAGGAAGCTACTATGATCAACTAGTAGAGGCTAATTCTTCTTATTGCGGATACGTAGCCCCAACTCTAACTGTTACCAATTATAGTTATGCCACAAACGATCCGTCTTATATAGATGTATGGACTTCACCTGCAGCAAGCTACGATGGGCTGCGTTGTAGAGGTGGAGCTAATAGCTCGATTAGAAATAATATAGATATGTATGTATCTAGGACCTTTACCGTAAATATAGCTTGTACTATTACAGCATACCTACACGTAAGCAGCGAAGCAAATTACGACTGGGGTGAAATATACTTAGACGGAGTTATGTATGCTAGAGGTTCTGGCACTTATGAAAGTGGTGCCTTAACTGGAACTATTGGAGCAGGCACACATACAATTAAAGTGCGTTATACAAAAGACGGCAGCATAGCTGGCGGTACAGACACTGCTTTTGTAGAATACTATTTAACTTAATGACGTATATTTTAGCTTAATTACCAAAAATTAATACCCTCCCAGTAAAATGGGCAGGGTATTTTTTTGCATTGACAAGACTGTGCCTTTATGATATAATAGTACAAATTGTCCTATAGGTGTCGAAATTTTACCTTGACAAACAATTAACTATAATTAACCACTAAAAAGTATGAATATATCGGCGTACTTGAAATTAAGCAGTCCATAACGGGGAGAACTAACTCATGTTAGGAGTAAATTCAGAAGAAATAATTCAAGCATTGACCGCAATATCACTGGCAGTAATTGCCGTTTTCGTGGGAATCAAGAAATTATTAAAAGATTGGCGAAGTACTGACGCCGAAACCAGTATAATCACCTTAATGCACTCAGAACTAGAACGTATGTCAGCACAGAATACTGCGCTTAGTACAGAGTTAGGTAGATTGCATAAGGAAGTAATTAATCTTAATCATCAGTTACAGAAACTAACTGTTGAAAATCAACGACTACATACAGAAATTTGCGCGCTTACTGAAGAAATGAGCACCTTCAAGCGTATGTCTGGTAGCGAGAGAGGTATATAATGCAACCAGCTAAAATTAGCTATAAAATATATCAAGGAAGCACCTTTCA
>CAZDRR010000038.1:0-2150 GCA_964507955.1 uncultured Candidatus Saccharibacteria bacterium
TATGCAATATCAAGTACCACAATTTATTGAAATAGAAGATAAAATTTTTGGTCCACTTACATTTAAACAATTCTTATATGTTGGAGGTGGAGCGGCTATTGGTTTTATTTGTTGGGTAACTTTACCCAAACTCATCGCAATCATAATCGGTACTCCTCTTGTTGGTTTCTTTATGGCAGCTGCTTTTTATAAAGTAAATGGAAGACCATTTCTTATATTTATTGAAGGAGCTATTAAATATGCTTTTTCTTCAAAACTATATATTTGGAAAAAAACAGAAAAGAAAATAGAAAAGAAGCAAGAAGAACAAAAACCACAAAATCAAATGGCACTTCCTAAACTTTCACAAAGTAAGTTGCGAGAAATTTCTTGGGGTCTTGATGTACAGGATAGATTTGATGGGAAATAATTTTTTTGCATGTTATAATTTTTTCAAATGCCTGATATAAAAAATCAAACTCAATCATTCGTGCCTATACAAGAAGTTCGTGATGGAATCATTATTCTTAAAGATGGTTCTATGCGAGCAATATTGATGACTTCATCTGTTAACTTTGCTCTTAAATCTGAAGATGAACAAAAATCAATTATCTATCAATTCCAAAACTTCTTAAATTCTCTTAATTTTGATATGCAAATCTTTGTGCAATCAAGAAATCTTGATATTAGACCGTATGTTTCACTTCTTGAAGATAGATTAAAGGTTCAAACAGATGATTTGATGAAAATTCAAATACGAGAATATATTCAATTCGTGAGGAGCTTTACCGAGCAAGCAAATATCATGACAAAAAGATTTTTTATTGTTGTTCCATATGCTCCTGTTAGTGCAAATGTTACAAAGGCAAAGAGTAGTTTGTTTGGTTTTAAAAAAGATGCTGCAAAAGAAAACAAAGCAATGTCCGATGCATTCGCTGAAAGTAGAACACAAATTGCACAACGAATAGATGTTATTTTGTCTGGTATTGCACGAACAGGTGTGAGGGCTGTTCAGCTTGGAACGGAGGAGGTGATAGAGGTATTTTATCAGTTGTTTAATCCTGGTGAGGCAGAGAAACCGTTAACTATAAAATAATCATGGGAATTTTTAGCTTTTTAAAAGGAAATAATGAAAAAAAAGAGATTCCAAAGATCAGTTCTTTTTTGCCACAAGAGATTTATCAATCAGGAACTTTAGAATTACAAGATATTATTGCACCACCTGCTCTTAAAGTTACGCCTCGAGAAATTCATCTTGGAGATAAGATTGTGAGGACACTTTTTGTGCTTTCATATCCGAGATTTTTAAATGATGGATGGTTTTCTCCAATTATTAACTTAGACAAGGTATTTGATGTTTCAATAACTGTTCATCCGATAGATACTGCACAAGTTTTGAGAACTTTTAAAAAGAAGGTGGCAGAAGTTCAAAGTCAAATCTCTTCACGAGAAGAGAAGGGACTTGTTCGAGACCCAATGCTTGATACAGCATATCAAGATCTTGAAAATTTGAGAGATAATCTGCAACAAGCACAAGAAAAGATTTTTGACGTTGGGTTATATATTTCTATTTATGCTGACACAGTTGAGGAGTTAAATAAATTTGAATCAGAAGTAAAATCAATTCTTGAGGCACAACTTGTATATACAAAGCCTGCAATTTTTCAACAAGAGCAAGCATTTAATAGTGTGATTCCTGTATCCCAAGACTTGCTTGGAGTGTATTCAAAATTAAACACATCACCTCTTTCAAGTATCTTTCCATTTGTTTCATTTGACCTTACAACAGATAAAGGAATTTTGTATGGAATTAATAGACACAACTCCAGTTTGATTTTGTTTGATAGATTTTCTCTTGAAAACTATAACTCAGTAGTGTTTGCAAAGTCTGGATCAGGTAAGTCATATGCAACCAAGCTTGAAATCTTACGATCGCTTATGTTTGATACAGAGGTTATTGTTATTGATCCAGAACGAGAATATGAATATCTTGCAGAATCTGCAGGAGGAAGATATTTTAGTATTTCTTTGAACTCTGAACACCATATCAATCCATTTGATCTTCCTGCTCCTAAAGAAGATGAATCTCCATCTGATGTACTTAGATCAAAGATTGTAAACCTTGTGGGGTTATTTAGAATTATGCTTGGAGGACTTACTCCTGAAGAAGA
>CAZDRR010000038.1:2250-8090 GCA_964507955.1 uncultured Candidatus Saccharibacteria bacterium
GGAGAGGGTATATTCTTTGCTGGATTAAAGCATGTGGCAATTAAAATTATTGCTTCATATACTGAGGATCAAATTATTTCATCAGATCCCGCTCAAATTATGGCTATTAAGAAAGCGAAAGCAGAGTTTGGAGATACTCAAAAATAGAATATTCCTGTATTATATAGGATATGGAACCTGAAGTTTTAGAAGAACAACAACAAGAACAATCGTATAGGATAGATCCTAACCATTCTTTTCGCTCACGTCTAAAACGAAAGGGAGAACAAATTTTTAAAGAAAGCTTCGGTGCAGAACTTAATTTTGATGAGGTTGAAGAAGAGTTTGCTGACATTGATGCAATGGAAGAAATTGCTTCAACCGAAGTTGAGAAACCAAGTTTTCCAATTGTCACATTTTATATTGCACTTGTATTAGATGTATTAGATTTTGCTGATTTTACAGGGGTAGGTTGGGCCATTATGTCTATTATCGAAATTATTTTTTCAATAATCCTATTCTTCTTGATGTATGGAAAAATGAGTACAATGTTTAAGTTTGGTACCAAAAAGGTGTTTGGAAGAGGGGGAAGAAAAAAACTAGGAAAAAGAAGAACAGGAACACGAAATTCTTTTGCACAAAAAGGTTTAAATAAAGCAGTTAAAAAATATGTGGGTAAGTATTTATCTAGAAGATTAGCTGCAATTTTGATTGTTAATATTATTCCGGTTGTTGGGATTCTTGCATCAAATGCTTTTTTTGTTGTACTTGCTCACAATAAACAAAAGAAAATTGCGCAAAAATATATTGCTTTAGTAGAAAAACTAGGAGAAGTGTTGAAAGATTATTATAAAAAAATTGGATAAAGCAGGCGGACCCGAAGGGTCCGCCTGCTTTGATATACTACACATATGTCTAAATATGAAGAAATGAAGCAAATACGAGATGAAATAATTAACTTAACAATATCTCCTTTGTATACATATAGAACGGAAAATAAATTTCTTCCTGTAATTGGTGAAGGTAATCATGATGCATCAATTGTGTTTATCGGAGAGGCTCCTGGTAAGAATGAAGCACTTACAGGTAAACCATTTTGTGGGGCTTCAGGAAAAATATTAGATCAATTGTTGTCTCATGTAGGAATAGTAAGAAATGATGTCTATATTACTAATATTGTAAAAGATAGACCACAAGATAATAGGGATCCTAAACCTGAAGAAATAGACTTGTATGCACCTTTTTTGTTAAGACAAATAGATATTATCAAACCAAAAATAATTGCAACATTGGGAAGATTTTCAATGGATTTTATTATGAAAAGCTTTGGACTTAATAATCAAATAGAATCCATTTCAAAAATACATGGAAAAACCTTTACAATTAATACTTCTTGGGGAGAAATTCTTTTTGTTCCACTATATCATCCTGCTGTTGCTGTTTACAATAGAAGTCAATTAGATGAATTAAAAAAAGATTTTGAGATATTAAAAACATATATAAGTTGATTTGTATCACAGAAAAATTTATTCTAAATTTTTCTGTGATACAATTTTTATATGAAAGGTTTTTCAGCATTAGAAACAATTATTGCTATTACTGTTGCGGGCATCCTGTTGGCTATTATTACAAATTCTTTTCAAATTTCACGAATAAAAAAGAATCAAGACGAAATTGTCGAAACAATAGTTTCTTCTCTAGAAGAACAAAAAACAAATTCTCAAACAGGCAAAGAGGGTTTTTCTTATGGTGTTAAATTTAATATTGATAGCTTTGTACTTTTTAGAGGAGAATATCAACAAGCATCGTCTAATAATAAAATTATTGCTATTGAACCTCAATTTCAAATATCTGATTCTCTAATTAATATGGATAACATTGTTTCTTTCTCAAAAATTCTTGGTGATGCATCAGAAAATGCAACAATTACTATTTCACATATTGATAATCGTATTTCACCAAAAAATATTGTAATTAAGAAAACTGGAACAATCTCTGTGATAGAATAAATACATGAAAAATTCTTTGAAAGGAATTAGTATTGTTGAAATCATAGTAGCTGCTGGGATTATTGCAGTAGCAGTAACAGGAATCGTTGGTGCAATACAGGTCTATTTAAAAATTGTTCATCAAAATGCACGAGAAGCACAAGCTGTACTGGTTCTTGATGAGACAGCAGAGGTTCTTCAATATCTAAGAGATAAAAGTTATAACACATATTTTGATCAGACAGATAGCAACACTAGTTATACTATCTTTTGGAACGGTTCTGGATATGCTATGGCAACCTCAACAATTATTTTGCCTTACGAGATGACGAGAACAATTACTTTTCAAGAAGTATTAAGAGATTCAAATAGTCAGATAGTTTCTTCAGGTGGTTCTGTTGATACTAATACCAAAAAAGCAATAATCACCATATCGTGGCCTTATCAAGGTGAGACAAAAACAGTGTCGTCTGAAATGTTGATTCATAATATGTATGAAAATTAAAGATATTTCAAAACAAAAAGGTTTTACTTTGCTTGAACTACTTTTATATGTTTCAGGTTTGTTAATATTAGGCACAATCATTGTTACTCTAATTGTTCAATTTTATTCATTATATAGAGAAATAGTTGCTGCTCCTAGAGCTGACCGAACTGCTCTTCTTGTTGTAGACCGTATAACAAAAGAGATACGATCTGCTGATCATATCAATATGTCTGAAAGTCAATTTAATACAGAGAATGGAGTATTGGATATTTCAACAAATGAAAATTCTACAACAGTAGAAAGAAAATTTTTTATTCAAAATGGAGTTGTTAAATATCAAGAAGGTAATGAAGATATTCAAGAATTAAGTTCAGATGACTTTTTTGTCTCAAACTTTAATTTTTATTATGTTCCAACACCCGTATCACAAGCTGTTAGATTTAGTTTAGAATTGCAATATCAAGCGCAAAATGCAACACAAACAAAATCATACACAGGTTTTGCAATATTAAGAGAATCATATGAATAAAATTAACAGACAAAAAGGACAAGTAATTATAATAAACACTTTATTATTTTTTGCACTATCAATAGCTATTATTTTTGCTCTTACATCTCCGGTTGTTTCTAGTTTTAATATAACAAAGTCCTTTTCAAGGTCTAAGGAAGCATTTTTACTTGCAAATTCAGCAGTGAATGAAGCTTTATATAGATTAAATTCAAATAAAGCTTTATCTTCTTCAGAAACTCTTACTCTTGCACAAGGACAATCTGTGATAGCTGTTGCAGATACTGTTGAAGGTAAAACCATTTCAGTTTCTTCTGATGTTAATTCATATGAAAGGAATTATGAATTAAAACTTTCTGCTGGTAGTGGAGTTCGTTTTAATTATGGACTTCAAGTGGGTCAAGGGGGATTTGATATTTCTGGAGGTTCTGGAATAAATGGGAATGTGTATTCTAATGGAGATATTGTAGGGAGTAATGGTGCGTACATAACAGGGTCTGCAGTATCTGCAAATGTATCAGATCCAATTTTAGTTACTTCAAACACGGGAGTTGTAGATCCTTTATTTCAAATAGATTTTGGTGGAAATAGTGCTTCAATACCGCAAGATATCGCTCAAAGTTTTACCGTAAGTACAACAACTCCTGTTTCATCAATACGTATTTTAATAAAGAAGACAGGAAGCCCTTGGTCCAATATAACGATGCGTGTAACAACCGATTCTTCTGGTAAGCCAAGTAAAAATGATATTGCTCAAGCGGTAATTAGTGCTTCTACTATTACTTCTACATTTAATTATTTAACTATTCCATTAAACAATACAGTTTCACTTACGCCGGGTACAACATATTGGATTGTCTTTGATAGTACTAATTTTTGGGGACCATATTATTCTTTAGGTGCGAATGATTCAATATTTAGTTCTGGTTCTGCACAAGTGTCTCAAGATGGATGGTCTCAAAGTAATGGTGGTACATGGAATTCTACAAGTTCAAGTACCTTAGATGTATATTTTGATGTTTATGTTGGTGGAAGTACTGGAATTATTGACGGAATTACAGTTGGTTCTGGTGGAGGTGGTGATGCATGGAGTTATGAAGTAAAAAATTCAAATGTTGCCGGTACCATTTATTGTTTTGCAGGAACCTCAAATAATAAAGCATGTAATACTTCTCGTTCTGTTCCTGTGGAACAAGCATTTCCTGTCTCTGATGGGAATATAGTTGATTGGAAAAATGAAGCTTTATCTGGTGGTTCGACAAGTACTATTTCTTTAGGAAATGGAACTCATACACTTGGACCAGTTAAGATAGATGGAAATCTTAGTATTGGTTCGGGCGGTATATTGAATCTTAATGGAACTGTATATGTGACTGGAAATATTTTAGTTAATGGTGGTGCAATTGTTCGTGTTAATCCTACATTAAGTAATAAGAGTGTTGTTTTGCTCGCAGATGGAAAAGTTAAATCAAATGGTGGAGGTCAGTTTCAGGGTTCTGGATCAACTGGAAGTTATATTATTCTCGTAACTACAAGTGCTTGTCCAAACAGTGCTGGCTGTTCAGGAGAAAATGCAGTGGAGGTAAGTGGTGGAACAGGTGCTGTCGTAATTAATGCACAAAAAGGAACATTAGAATTTAGTGGTGGTGCACAAGCAAAACAAGCAACAGCAAATAAAATAATAATGTCTGGTGGAACAACAGTTACATATGAGTCAGGTTTAGTTAATCCTGTATTTAATAGTGGACCTTCGGGCGCATGGAATGTCAGCAGTTGGAAGGAAGTAGAATAAAAGTGTAGAGAAAGGCGGTGAAGGCTTCGCCTTCACCGCCTTTCTTGTGTTACAATATTTCTATGTCTACTCATAAAAATCAAAAACTTATTGTAGCAAACTGGAAGATGAATCCTCGTACATTAAAAGATTTAAAAAAGATTTTTTCTGATTTTAAAAAGCAAAAAGTAAACTATATGAATAAGACTGTTGTCTTTTGCCCTCCTTCTATTTTTTTAAGAGAAATGAAATCACTTTATAGTGGTTCAAAGATTTTTTTCGGTGCACAAAACGCTCATTTTGAAGAAGATGGACAGTTTACAGGAGATATTTCTATTCCTATGATCAAAGATTCAGGTGCACGGTTTGTGATTATTGGACATAGTGAGATACGAGAAAAAGGTGAAACAGACGAAATTATTTCAAAAAAAGTATTTAAAGCTTTAAAAGATGATTTGCATGTACTCCTTTGTATTGGAGAAAAAGTACATGATGCACAAGCAACATATTTAAATATTGTTGCTGAACAATTAAGAAATGCACTTAAATATGTTTCGCCTGGTTTGGTTAAAAAGCTTAATATCGTATATGAACCAGTATGGGCAGTAGGTAAAGGTAATTCTGCTATGAATACTCATGATATTCATTTTATGAATTTGTTCATCAAAAAGGAGTTAATGCACAAATTTGGAAAAAACATTGGTTCACATATACCCGTTTTGTATGGTGGCTCTGTTGATAGTGATAACGCTCGTATTATTGTTGAAGAGGGGGTGGTAGATGGATTGCTTATAGGACGTGCAAGTCTAAATCCACAAGAATTTGCAAAAATTATTAATGCAGTAGTATGAAAAGTATCCACGAAATTTCACCGGAATTTTTAAAAGGAAAGCGAGTGTTGGTCCGAACAGATTTTAATGTCCCAATATCATCTTCTGGAAGAGTTTTAGAAACCGCTCGAATAGATTTTTGTTTGAAAACTATTACATATCTTAAAAATTCTGGTGCTCGAGTTATTCTTATAAGTCATATAGGGAGAGAAAAACAAGAAACTCTCTTACCTGTATTTAATTATCTAAAAACAAAATTTCCTCTTGATTTTATTTC
>CAZDRR010000039.1:0-8022 GCA_964507955.1 uncultured Candidatus Saccharibacteria bacterium
AAGAATTCAGATGGTGTATTAACCATCAAACTTCCATACATCTTTCGCATTCCTGCATAGGTAAGATATATTTTTTTACATGCTCGGGTAAGTGCAACATAGAACAATCTTCGTTCTTCCTCCTCATCCTTATTAGTATCAAAACTTTCTGATGGAAATAATCCTTGTTCAAGACCAACAATAAATACATAATCAAACTCAAGACCTTTTGAAGCATGTATTGTCATAAATCGCACAGCATCAATATCTTCAGAAATTTCGTCTTGATCAGAGTACAGAGAAACATCTTCGATAAATTTAAAGAGTGCTTCTTCTGAAACAACTTCATCATACTTAGTTGCAAGAGATACAAGTTCTTTTACGTTTTGAATTCTATCCATTCCTTCTTCTTTTTCTTTGAGATATTCTCCTTCAAGTCCAGAATGTTCAAAAATAAATTTAAGCACTTCACTTACAGAAACTTTTCCAAGTTGCATTCGAATTCGAGCAATCAAACTTTCAAAGTTCATATATGCATCACGAGTTTTTCCACTTAATTCATGAGATTTCTTTTCTACAATCTTCATCTCACTCACCTTCCCAATTCCTCGCGCAGGAAGATTAATAATTCGAGAAAGACTTGTAAAATCATCAGGATTCAAAGCATATTTAAGGTATGCAAGAACATCTTTGATTTCTTTTCTGTCAAAGAATCGTGTACCAATAATTTGATACGGTATAGACTTTCTGATTGCAGTTTCTTCAAATACTCGTGATTGATAGTTGGCTCTATACAACACTGTCATATCTTTATATGCAACACCCTCTTCGTGAAGTCTTCGCATTTCATCAAGTACAAATCGTGCTTCATCATTTTCATCATACCCATTAAACATAGTAAGTTTTTCTCCATCATCATTTTCTGTAAATAGATTTTTATCTTTTCTTCTTTTATTTTTTCGAATTACTTCATTTGCTGATGCAATGATAGTCTTTGTTGAACGATAGTTTTGTTCAAGAAGCACCTCTGTCGCATTTGGATAATCTTGTTCAAAATTAAGAATATTCTTAATTGTTGCACCTCGCCAGGAATAAATGTTTTGATCTGCATCTCCAACCACACAAAGATTTTTATGCTTCTCAACAAGCATCTTAGATAATTGATATTGTACTTCGTTTGTATCTTGATACTCATCAATATGTACATATTCAAACATACTTTGATATTTTTCTCGAATAGTTTGATTCTTTTTTAAAAGGAGAACTGCTTCATACAATAAATCATCAAAGTCCATAGCGTTCTCCTCTCGCATCTTCTTTGTGTATTCTCTCCACACTTCTGCAACCTTTTCTTTTACATAATCCCCCATTGCATCAGCTTCGTACTGATTAAGTTCGATCAAGTCAGACTTTGCTCGACCAATAAGAGAAATGAAAGTTTTCGGATCAAATTGTTTTGCATCTATCCCCTTATTCTTCATTATCTTTTTAATCAAAGAAACAGAATCGCTTCTATCATATATAGAGAAAAATTTTTTGATACCAAGCGCTTGATATTCATTTTTTATTATAAAAACCCCAAGAGAGTGAAATGTTGAAAGAAAAGGTGAAGTCAAACCCCAATCATCATTAGGAAAATTTTGTGACAAAAGATGATGAACTCGTTCTTTCATCTCTTTTGCTGCCTTGTTAGTGAATGTAATAGCGAGAATTTTTCGTGGTTCAACACCTTGTTGTATAAGATGAAGAATTCTGTAAGTGAGTGTTTTTGTCTTTCCTGCACCAGCACCCGCAATGATAAGAAGTGGACCCTTCGTGCATAATACTGCTTCTTTTTGTCTCTGATTAAGTGAGTCTAAGTACTGCATGTTGGTCTATTGTACACTAATTTATTCTTCTGTCTAAACTTAAAAACAAAACTTTTTAAGGCATACTGTACATCTTTTTAAAACTGGGAAATTTCAAAAGGGTACCTGTTTTTAAAAGATGTACAGTATGTTTTTTGAATGTTTTTTATTAAAACTTCACCTTATTTATCTGTGTATGACAAGTTTGACCACCCCAATATAGCCTGCTAGACTTATAAGTACGGCAGGTATTCAGACTGATTATAGATTATTGACCGAACGAATTGAAACGCCCACACACTTAAGAATTGGCTTATTAAAGAAAATTCCACAGCATCTGATCCGATTCCCTTATCATACAAAGCGGAACAGAATCATATAAAAACTAAGAGAAACAGAGTAATTGGCACTGTTTCGGCCCTTTTGATTTCTTATCCTCTTCTTACAAATGCAACCATCTTACAAGCAACGCCTCTTAAGGTACTTTTTTCTTCAAATTCAAAACAAGAGTCTCTCTCTGATTCAACTTCACGAGAACATAATTCACAAACAGCCCCAATCTTACAAGCAGCAACTAATTTAGATCCAAATCCTGCTTCTGGAGGGGCTGATTTAAATATTATTGATAACAAAGCCCTTGTTGCAGAATCTGGTGTTGGAGGGGGTTTTGTTGAAATTGAAAATAGAAAAAATGATCAAATTAGTGTTTATCAAGTAAAAGAAGGAGACACCATATCACAAATTGCAGATATGTTTGAAGTTTCTGTAAATACAATTAAGTGGGCAAATGGACTAGACAGAGCTATTGCTCCAGGAGATCAGCTTGTTATTTTACCAATCTCTGGCGTAAAACATACAGTTAAATCAGGTGGAACAATAACAGATATCGCAAAAAAATATAATGCTGATGCAAAAGAAATTGCATTGTTTAATGGTTTATCCGTAGATTCTGAATTAAAACCAGGACAAGAAATTATTGTTCCTAATGTTGATTTACAAGTAGAAGAAAAGAAACCTGCAAAGACAGTTGCAAAGAAAACTTCAACAAAAGGATCTTCAAACTCAACTCCTTCTGGAGGTTCTTCATGGATGATAAAACCTGTAAATGGCGCATATCGCTCTCAAGGAATTCATGGATATAATGCTGTAGACTTGGCAGCACCTGTTGGAACACCTATTTATGCAGCTGCAGGCGGAACAGTACTTATTGCAAAAGCAGATGACGGTTGGAATGGTGGGTATGGTAATTATGTTGTAATAAAACACGCAAATGGTGCGCAAACACTATATGCACACATGAGTAGTGTATTAATTGGTGCAGGAGAAAAAGTAGCTCAAGGAGAACAAATTGGAGCAGTAGGAAATACAGGAAAATCAACAGGAGCTCACCTACACTTTGAAGTTAGAGGTGCAAAAAACCCATTTTAATTTAAATACTCATAAATTTTTCTTGAGGCCTATAGGATAAAGCCTCTAATACATGTTCTTTTAGTATCTCCTTTTGATTATCTAAAAGAGATATTGTAAATGCAACCTTTAATATATTTATATAACTTCGTGCAGAAATTTGAAATTTCATAGCAACTGAATTATAGAAATCTTTTATCTCTTTAGAAATAAAAATTGTTTGAACAAATGATTTTGTATCCAACTTACCAATAAGTTTTCCGAATTTATCTGTCTGAATTTTTCTCATCTGTGTCACAATATTTTTTATTGATGAGTGTTGAATATTATCAGATTCTTGAAAACCAATCAGTTTATCGTATGTAATTTTTGAAACCTCAACCCACATTTCTATTCGATCAACAATTGGACCAGATATTTTTTTATTGTATTTTTGAATTTGACCTACCGAACAAACACACTCCTTAACTCCAGTATTTAAATAGCCACATGGACAAGGATTCATTGAACAAATAAGTTGAAAGTTACAAGGAAATTCGATCTTTTGACCAACTCTTGAAATATGAATTTTTTGTTCTTCTAAAGGTTGTCTAAGAGAATCAATTACTCGTCTTTCAAACTCAGGAAATTCATCAAGGAACAAAATTCCATTGTGAGATAAAGTAATCTCGCCTGGTTGAATATCCTTTCCTCCTCCAACAATTGAGGAATAAGATGCACTATGATGAGGTGTTCTAAAAGGAGGTTGAGTGTACAATGAAAAACCATATTCAGAAGAAAGCGAATAGATTGAGGTAAGTTCTACTTGTTGTTCAAAAGATAACTCAGGTAAAACGGCCGATGCTGCTTTGGCAAGCATTGTCTTACCTGTACCAGGAGGTCCATATAAACAAATATTATGTCCACCAGATAATGCAATAAGGAGTGCTCTCTTTGCAGCTTCATTCCCCTTTATATAATCAAATAAAATCAAATTTGATTTTATTGCGTTACCTTGATTTATTTTTTTAATAGGCTGAATTGTGGTAATACCACACACATGATCAATGACTTCTCGTAGATTTTTACAAGGGATAATGCTTATATGTTTAGACAAAACAGATGCTTCTTTTTGATTCTCATAAGGAACAATAACTTGGGTAAAGCCTTCCTGTTTTGCTTTCTGTATCATAGGAATGACACCTTTAATTCTCTTAACTTCCCCATCAAGAGATAATTCACCCAAAAAAATAGTGTCCGAAACATTACACGAAATTTGTCCACTTGCACACAAATAGGCAATTGATATTGCAACATCAAATACTGTTCCTGTTTTACGAATATGCGCAGGAGATAACGACAATAATATCTTTTCGTTAGAAGCTCGAGGAGAACGCATGTTTGTATGTTTAAGTGCAAGACTACATCGCTCCTTAGATTCCTCTACTGTTTTATCAGCAAGACCTACAATTGAAAAATGATGCAAACCTTTTGAAACATCGGCTTCCACAGTTATAAGTTCGGTTTGTAAATGAGTTTGTGCAATTGTATATGTTTTTGAAAATGCCATACAAAAACCATACAAAAAATATCTAAAATATTTATAAAGAAAAAGTGGCGGCCATCGGCCGCCACTTTTTCTTTACCTCCTACCCATTCATATGCTCTATACATGTTCGAGCAGCAGGATTTGCTTTCAATCTTCCTTCTTCAATTGGATGTCCGGAAACTTCACATACCCCGTACGTTCCCTTTTCAATCTTCAAGAGGGCATCTTTTACATCATCAAGTTGGATTTCAAGTTGCTTTAAAATAGCTGTGTTTGTTTCATAGTCTTCTATCATATCAGCTTTATCATTAGGGTCAGACTCTCTTGTTCCTGGATCAACAGGAACCGCTTCCCAATCATTAGGGTTATCTGGATTTATTCTACCAATAGTAGACAACTCTTTTTCAAGTCGCATCTTTTCATCTAGTAATTTTTGTTTAAAAAATTGTGTATCCATACTTATAGTATATCAAATTAATATAACGAACAAAGCAACCTAGTAATCCGCTTATTATCTGACCAGACTTTTTGACTTTACTTTCTTTATAATTTCATTTAAGAGTCTTGGATCTTGAGCAAATAATATTTTTGTATTATCAATAAAGGCATAATAAAAGAATGGCGTACCATTAGAGTCTCTTATTGCTCTTGCGTCTTTATTTGAGAAAACAACATCGATAAACCTAACATTTCTATTTATTACTTGTTGTTGTTCTTCTGGTGTTTGAACCTCATCAGTCTGTATAGAAATTGCAGATGTTGCGTTTGTTGTAGAACTATAATTTGTTTTGATTGTTGTAGAAGCAACAACAGATGTAGTTGTTGTTGATACTTGATTTTGAGTATTATTCTTGATCTTAGTTATATCAAAAAGATTTGTTAATACAGGAAATAAATCTTTAATATCCAAGGCAAGAGTTGACTCCCATACAAACATTGAAGAGTAGACAACCTGATAATCATTTATACCTAAAACAAGAAAAGGTTCATTCTTGCCGTTTATTTTATATGTTCCATATACAAAATCTTTAGAAATAGATCGTGAAATATTTGTTGGTAATTTAATCCCATACAATGAAAAGAATTCTGAACTACTTATTCTTTCTTTACCTTTTGTTTCCTGATTATTCTTATAAAAAACAAATTCTGTATAAGTTCCATCTTTAATCTCAGAACTATCTAATACAGACTTAACTCCTTGAACCACTTGAGAATAACCACCGGATATATCTATAGATTTTTGGTTATCAAAAATAAATAAAAATGATTCTGGAAGTTTAATTTCAGTGTTAAATGTTTGTTTTATTACTTTCGTATAACCAAAATAACCAATAACTGCAATGGCTGAGATAATCAAAAGAATACTTAGCAACAAAACCAGTATGTTAGTTGGACGTTTAATAGAAGTATCCTCATTTTTTTCTTGTTCTATCTTTTGTTTGTTTTGTTCTGCAATAAGAATTTTTGCTGTTGAAATTTTATCCTTATTCACAGTCTGGTTTATATCACTCTTATATGTTCTTAAAGTGGGGATTTCAATATCAGGGACAGGTTCATTTGATTCTGGTTTAACAACAGAAGTAGCATCCACAGGAATTCCTGCAGGGATAGTATTTTGGGAAATATTATTTTGAGTAGAGTTTGAATCTGTTTTAAATTCTTTTTGTTCGTCCATGAAACAATTCTAACAAAAAATTAATGAATAAGATATTTTTGAGGTCTTTTATCTAAGTCAATAAAATCATCAGCGGATTCAATAAGCTTACTTGATGTAGATTTTCCAAATGAAACAACTTCAACCTGACAACCAGCATTTAATTTTAAATATTCAACAAGAGGAATAAAGTCACCATCACCCGAAACAATAACTACACTATCCAACTTGTGTGAAAGTGCAATAGCATCAACCGCAAGCCCAACATCCCAATCTGCTTTTTTTGCACCACCAGCAAATACCTGAAGATTTTTTGTTTTAGTTTCAATTCCCATCTTCTTAAGTGCATCAAAAAAACCTTTTTCATCCCCTGCTTCTGATGTAATTACATACGCAATTGCTCGTATCAAAACTCGACCTGTAAGTGCCTCCTTTACAACTTCACCAAAATTAACTTTTCTTTTATATAAATTTTTTGCGCTATGATATAAATTTTGTGTATCTATAAAAATTCCGACGCGCTGTTGTTTATGTTTAATAATTGCCATACCTAAATAGTATAGCACCAAATACAAAAGGTGCGCCCTTCGGGCGCACCTTTTGTTGAAATTATTTCTTAAGTCCTACTTTTTTAAGAAGAGCTTTGTATCGCTTCTCTGATTTTTTAGCAAGGTATCGAAGATGTGATTGTCGATCTGATACCATTCCAAGAAGTCCCTTTCGTGAGTGGTTATCTTTTGGATTCTTTTTAAGATGTTTTGCTAATTCATCAATTTTTTTAGTCAAAAGTGCCACTTGAGATTCAGGAGAACCTGTATCAGTGTCGTGGATTTGAACCTCTTTCATTACATTTGTCTTTTGTCGCTTTGTTAACATAGTAGGCCTATTGTAGCATAAATTTTGAGATTTGCAAGGGTCAAAAACTATACCAGGCACTTCTATATATGTAGATAAATCTTAATATTGTGCGACATACTATGCTACAATACTTCTATGTATGTCTCAATCTAAGTTACACAATCTTAAACAAGAATTTCTTGAATATTTAGAAATTGAAAAAGGTCGTGCACTTCGAACAGTTGAAAACTATGATCACTATCTCACTGTTTTCCTAGAGCAAACCAAACTCACAACACCGGAGTCTATTAGCAACGAGAAAGTTAGAGAGTTTCGTCTTTGGCTTAACCGTCAATCAAATGGCAATCTTAGAAATACAACCGAAACAATTAAGAAAAAGACACAAAATTATTATCTGATTGCACTTCGAACATTTCTTAAATTTCTCGCAAAAAGAGGAATAAAATCCCTTGCTTCAGACCAGATTGAGCTTGCAAAAATTGAACAACGACACATCGATGTTATTTCACAAGAAGAACTCTTTCGTCTTCTTGACGCACCAAATAAAGAAAATGAACCAGAAAAAATGTGGCGCGGCAAGGCTATTCTTGAACTTCTCTTCTCTACCGGACTTCGAGTTTCTGAATTATGTTCACTCACACGAGATTTAGACCTTTATCGAGATGAATTTTCAATTAGAGGAAAAGGAGGAAAGGTTCGAGTTGTTTTTATATCAGAAGAAGCAAAATATGCTGTTAAAGAATATTTAA
>CAZDRR010000040.1:0-7898 GCA_964507955.1 uncultured Candidatus Saccharibacteria bacterium
CAGATATTGATTCTGCAACAGTAGAACTCTCAAAAGTTCTCAACGAAGTTTCAACTAAGATGTACCAATCAGGGCAACAAGCAAATGCTGATCAATCTCAACCAACAGCTGAACCAGAAGTGAAGGATGCTGAGGAAGTAAAGCCAGAGGAGGGGGAACAGAAATAATAAAACTTCACACTCCCTATAAATTTTCTTGTCGGAGGAACCGCCACAAGGGCACCTAGACCTCCAAGAAAATTTATAGGGAGTGTTTGTTTTTATGGTATTTTTTGTTAAAATCAACCCACTATGGCAAACGACTATTACAAAATTCTAGGTGTAGAAAAAAACGCGTCGCAAGACGAGATTAAGAAAGCATTTCGAAAGCTCGCACAACAATATCACCCAGATAAGAAGACAGGGGATGAAAAAAAGTTTAAAGAAATAAACGAAGCATATTCGATTCTTGGAAATGAAGAGAAGCGAAAGCAATACGATACATTTGGTTCTGCAAACTTTAATGGACAAGGAGGACATGGTGGCTTTGGTGGAGGATTCGATGGATTTGATTTTTCACAATTTACAGGTGGCTTTGGTGGACAACAGGCAGACTTTGATTTGGGAGATATATTTTCACAATTCTTTGGTGGTGGAATGAGACGAACACCTAAGGGTCAAAATATCAAAATTGATACAACTATATCTTTTAAAGAATCTGTATTTGGAATTACAAAAAAACTTTCTTTTTATAAAAAACGAGATTCACAAAAACATGAGATAGAAGTCCACATCCCAGCAGGAATTGAAGATGGACAAATTCTCAAAGTACCAGGTAAAGGTGAGCCAATAGAGGGCGGTAATCCTGGAGATCTGCTTGTAATTATTCATGTAGAAAAACATGCAACACTTGTAAAGAACGGATATCATCTTGAAACAGAACTCAAACTCAGACCAACAGATTTGATTCTTGGAGCAAAAAAGAAAATTCAAGGAGTTGAAAGAGAGATAGAAATAAAAATTCCAGAAGGAACAAGACCTGGAGAAATATTTAGAATAAAACAGGAAGGAGTACAGTACAACAAAAATACTCGAGGAGATTTGTATGTTGTAGTCTCAATTGATATTCCAAAGAAGTTAGACAAAAAAGCGAAGAAACTGCTTGAAGAGTTGCGAGATCTCGGAGTATAATATACTCATGATTCAAATTGGTTTTTTGACAGTAGATGTCATCATTTTATTAGTAATTTTTATTTTTACTTTTTTTGTTGCATATAAAAAAAGTAAAAAAAATGTTGCACGATATGTCATTCCTTTTTATGTTGCAACATTTGTGTATTCAACATTACCATTTAAGGCAAGCGAGGCGTCAGCAAAGGTGTTATTGTTTCTCTTAGTTTATGGAATTTTGATATTTCTAATGAAGCGTTCAATTACTGCGTTCGGAGGAGGGTATGGGGGACGACATGTTCTTGATTCATTGATGCTTGCCTTTTCTGCTATATTTTCTTTATTCATCGCATATTATAAAATTCTGCCATTAGATAAGATTATCAAAATTAATTTCCCATTTAGTGCATTCATTCTTGATAAAGTTCCATATTACATTCTTATACTAATTCCACTCGCACTTATATTCGCATCAAATTCACATTCGGATTAGTTATAAAATTATATAAAAGCACACCCTTCTTAATAATTTGTATTGTAGGGCCCACATATTACAGCATTCGGACTTAAAAATTATTAAAAGGTGTGCTTTGTTGAGTTTCTTTCAACATACCCATCATTTTGTTATACTAATCTCATGTCAAAACGAGTAATATCAGGTATTAAACCGACAGGAGATGTACATATTGGAAACTATTTTGGAGCAATCAAACAATTTGTAGATTTTCAAAACAACTCAGATTATGAGAATTATTATTTTATAGCAGACTTACATGCACTTACGAGTGTGTTAGATAAGGAAAAATTACAAAAAAATATTATTAATATTGTAAAAACATATCTTGCTGTAGGTTTAGATCCTAAAAAAGTAACCATTTTTAAACAATCAGACATACCTGAAGTAACAGAACTTACGTGGATATTTAATTGCCTTGTAACTGTTCCGTATCTCATGCGTGCACATGCCTTTAAAGACGCAGAAGCAAAAAACAAAGAAGTAAATGCGGGAACATTTGATTATCCTGTTCTTATGGCGGCTGATATCTTAATAAATAAGATTAATGTTGTTCCTGTTGGAAAAGATCAAAAACAACATGTTGAAATAGCACGAGAAATAGCACGAAAGTTCAATAATACATTTAGTGAATTATTCGTCGAGCCACAAGAATTCATCGTTGAAGAATTAGAAAATGTTGTTGGGATAGATGGTCAAAAAATGTCTAAGAGTTACAACAATGTGATTCCACTTTTTGCTACGGATGAGGAAATCAAAAAAGCTGTAATGGGTATCGCTACAGATTCAGCAACTGTAGAAGAATCAAAAAACCCTGATACAAATAATATTTACAAAATCCATTCATTGTTTCTCTCTCCAGAAGAAAAAGAAATTGTTAGAGCAAAGTATTTAAACGGAGGAATGGGATACAAAGAAGCCAAAGATATGTGTATTGATTCGGTAGTAAAATTCATTGCACCAATTAGGGAAAAATTTAATTCAATTACTGACGAAGAAGTTAAGAAAGTACTTGAAGAAGGAAAACAAAAGATTCGACCTGAAGTAGAATCTACTATTAAAAAAGTAAGAGAGGCAATAGGAACACATATTTAGGTATGTCTGAAAATTTTTCAATTTCAACAAAAGTATTTGAAGGACCACTTTCTTTACTTTTGGATTTAATTGAAAAAAGAAAATTGCTGATAAATGAAATAAGTCTTTCTCAGGTGACGAATGATTTTCTTGAATTCGTCTCAGTATTAGAGCAAAAAGATTTATATAAAATTACAGAGTTTCTTTCAATTGCATCTACACTTATTCTTATAAAATCAAAAAGTTTGCTTCCTCAACTTGATTTAAATCAAGAAGAATCAACAGAAATCGAAGATCTAGAATTACGACTTAAGCTTCTTCAAATATTTAAACGAGCATCAAAAGATATAAAAGAATTATTCGGAAAAAATAGTGAGTATTCACGTTTACAAGTAAGAAAGCAAGTTATAGTTTTTTCTCCAACAGAACAGATAGATATTTTAAAGATGAAATGGTTTATTGATCAAGTATTACATAATTTACCTAAGACTGAGAAAAAACCAGAAAAACGAGTTTCGAAAACAATTTCACTTGAAGAAATGATGAATAAAGTTATTAATCGCGTGCGACAGAATATGACAATATCTTTTAAAACTTTAAGTAAAGAACACAAAGAAAAGAAGAATGTAATTATCAGTTTTCTTGCTATACTAGAACTTGTAAAATTAGGGAATGTAGAAGCAAATCAACACTCTACTTTTGATGATATACTTGTTGAAAGTAAAGAACCAAGCATACCAAGTTATGGAGCATAATATAGACACAAAAAAATATATTGAATCAATTCTTTTATTTAAAGGGCAACCTGTTTCCTATAAAGAAATCTCTTCCTTGCTTGAAGTAGATAAAGATGAAATCAAAAAAATAGTAGAAGAACTTTCTGTTGAATATAAAGAAAAGGGGATAGTTATCGTTTTAAATGAGACTGAGTGTGAACTTGTTACAAACACAGACACTGCAGAACTTATTAAAAAACTTCAAAAACAAGATCTTGAGACAGAACTTAGTAACGCATCACTTGAAACTCTAAGTATTATTTTATATATGGGACCAATTGCGCGAAGTATGATTGATTTTATACGAGGAGTTAATTCACAATTTACTCTCAGGAGCCTCTTAATACGTGGATTGATTGAAAGAGATCAAAATTCAAAAATACCTATGTACACAGCCTCACTGGACACAATTAAGTTTTTAGGTTTAAATAAGCTAGATGAATTACCTAATTTCAAAGAAATTAAGCAGGAATTAGTTCAATTTATTAAAGAAAACTCAAAAGATGGCCAATAGTAATTTTTTAAAAAATCAATCAAAACAAATACGGGTGTTGTATCTCACAACGCTTGTTTTGTTTTTACCACTTTTTGCAGGTATTTATTTTCTTTATAAACAAGATGTTCAAGATTCAAAAGTAATAGCAGAACCAGAACCAGTTCAAACTATTCCTGTTAGTCTTGATTCAGTACAAACAACAGCTCAGTCGGCAATTGTTGTTTCTCTTTATAATGAGCAGATTTTATATCAAAAAAATTCTGAACGACCAATGCCTCTTGCTTCACTTACAAAACTCGTAACAGCGAAGGTCGCAGATAATCAACTTGTCAAAGAAAAAGTTTCTATAGATAAGATGAAAGAGTTTTCAGAATACGGAGATGGCAAATTAATAGAAGGTGATTCTTGGGATAAACAAGAGCTTATAGACTACACCCTGGTTACTTCTTCAAATGACGGTGCTCATTCTCTTCAAGCTAATTCAAAAAATGCTTCTGCATTCACAGATAACATGAATACTCTTGTTGCTTCAATTGGTCTTTCAAATACATATTTTTATAATGAAACAGGCTTAGATCATGATGACACAGGAATACTTGGTTCAAAAGGTACAGCAAAAGATATGAGTAAAATACTTTCATATCTTATAAAAGATAATATTTCTTTATACGAAAAAACAAAACATGGAACAATTCATGTTTCAACTCCAGAAGGAAATCAAATTGCAACAAATACAAATGAAGTTGCTGATGTAATACCAGGTCTTCTTGTTTCAAAAACAGGATATACAGATCTTGCAGGAGGCAATCTTGCCATAGTTGCTGATATGGGGCTCAATGAACCTGTTGCCTTCGTAGTACTCAAATCATCAAGAGAAGCCCGTTTTGAGGACGTTTTGAAGCTTCAGGAGGCATACTTTAAGCAGGTGAGGGAGAGGATGAGGTAATAACTATATTTATCTTAACAATTTTATAAATAATGGTATAATTTTTGACATTATTACCATAAAAGCCGTTTTACTATGCATAAGGAACCTAAATTTTTAAATGACGGTGATAAATGGATTCTTGCTGAAGATATACCCGATATAGATTTTCAATTTTCGCAAATATGGCTATCATCTTTTGTTAATGATCTTGAGAAAACAATAGGAATAAACTATAAAAAAGTTCTTACTATTTACGATAATGGTTATAACCTTAAATTCTATTATGGAGATAAGGATTCTGAACATGTATCTCAAGTTATACTAGACAAAATAGTTTCTGAAAATTTTGGTAAAAATATAAATAAAGGGATACGAGAAAGTTCAGATAAGTTGCTAGATATAACAAATAGGATAACACCAGAATTTCTTGAAACACTTTCAAATTCTGAGTTTTTAGATTTTTATAAACAATTGGATGAAGTACATACCGAATGCTATACCTGGGGTTGGCTTTCTAATGCGGTAGACATGTTTCATACCCACTTCACTAATCACCTAAAAGATATTCTGAGAAAATATTTAAATGATGAGGCCGAAATAAATAAAGCGCTTGTTGCATTAAGTTTTTGGGAAGAAAAAAGTTTTATTCAAGAAGAACACGAATCGCTTATTAAACTTGCAATCTTAAAAAAAGAAAATTCTCCTCTGTTTGAACATGAATTACAAAAACATTTTGATAATTTCTTTTATTTAAAACATTTATGGACAGGGAAAGAAGGTGTTTCAACAAAAGATGAATATTTAAAATCTATTAATGATTTACTTGAGAGTAATCCTCAAATAATGCTTGAAGCAGAAGAAAAACGGTGGCAAGAAGATAAAATTAAAAAAGAAGCCTGTGAACAAAATTTGAATCTTATAAATTCTGAGAAAGAACTCTTTGAAGTATATGCAGAGTTTGCATATACCAAATCATACAGAAGAAAAATTCAATTACTTTGGGCATATAAAATGGATTTTATTTTTAATGAATTAGTAAAGAGATTAGATGTATCTTTTATAGAAAGTAGATTTATGCTACCTGAAGAAGTTGAAATTTCTCTCATTCAAGGAATGAATGAAGATTTAAAGAAAATAATAACAGAAAGAACCAAACACTGTGTATACTATGCTGAAAAAGATTTAGATATTGTTGTTATTGGTGAGGATTGTAAAAAATATGAAGCTACTATTTTAGAAGAAAATGTAGATGGCATAACTGAAGTGAAAGGTCAGATTGCATGTATAGGAAAAGTAACTGGTGTTGTCAGAATTGTAAACAGTGTTGAAGATATTAGTAAAGTTAATGAAGGAGATATTCTTGTTTCTATTGCAACAAATCCTGATGTTCTTCCTGCTATGAAAAAAGCAGTTGCTTTTGTAACAGAACAAGGAGGAATCACATCCCATGCAGCAATCGTTGCTCGTGAGTTGAATAAACCTTGTGTGATTGGAACTAAGATTGCAACCAAAGTGTTTAAGGATGGTGATTTGGTTGAGGTTGATGCAGAAAAGGGGATTGTTAGAAAAATAAATTAAAATATATGAAAAACTTCTCAGAATTTAATTGGAAGACGGTGGGGAATGACTTTAATTCTCCGTTTATACGAAATTATATTTGGACAAAAGGTCTTCAAAGATATGAAGAAATTTTAGGTGTTACATCTCCTGTGCTCGGAATAGCTTCAAAAGAAAATGCCATAGATTATATCGGAGACATGGACACGTGGGCACATACACATGAACTTTTAAAACAAAAAGTTGTTGAAGATCCTTCATACATAGAAAAACTTATAGACACAACAAACTCATTTGGGGAAGAATTTAATATATGGAGTCAAAAAGAAATTTTTGAAAAAGAACTTTCAACATTAGATAACAAACAACTGTCGGAATTATTAAATGAATTTAGTGACAAACAATCTATTTTATATACATATGGTGCAGCGTTACCCATACTTGATTTTGCAGGATTTGCCTTCGTTGAAAGCAATCTTAAAAAAATTCTTGAAACAAAAGCATCTGAAGATGCCTATCAAGAGTATTATGCTATTTTTACAGAACCTTCATATAATTCTTTTGCACAAGATCAAGAAGAAGATCTTCTAAATTTAATTGCACAGTTTTATGATAATTCTGAGTGGAAACAAGATATTCTTGAAAAACAAATCTACTATTTTGAGACACAGTATCCTGATTTTTATGAAAAATTAAAACTTCATACTCAAAAGCATTGTTGGGTATATTATGTATATGCAGGACCAGCATTTACAGAAAAAGATTTCCTCGGATTTATTAAAGATTATATTCAAAAAAATATAGATCCCAAAGAAAAACTTTCCTCTCTACATAAAAGAAAAGAAGAAATACATAATCGCAAAGAAGAATTAATCAAAGAATTTAACGCGAATGACTTTGAAGCAATGATTCTTAGGTTGACTGGTAAACTTGTGTGGGCAAAGCCACGACGAAAAGATTATCAAAGTAAATCTTATTATCATCTTGAAAAACTTTTGCGAGAAATTGCAAAGAGACTCTTTATTTCTCTTTCTCAAGCACGATCAATTAATCCAGAGAAACTCTTTGATTTTCTTGAAAATAACTCAGCTCCTACAGATGAATTAAATGCAATATATAAATTACATATCTGTCTTCCAGAAGAAGGAAAAGTTTCTGTTGTTACAGGAGCTTCTGCTTTAGAAATTTATGATTCACTACATCAAAATAGCTCAGAAGATTTTTCTAATATACAAGAAGTCACAGGAAATGTTGCGTTTAAAGGAAAAGCTACAGGTACAATTAAAATAGTGAACACACCAGATGATATGGAAAAAATGCAACAAGGAGATATTCTTTTGTCTCTTGCAACGACACCAAGTATTGTACCTGCCATGAAAAAAGCAGCAGCTATTATTACAGATGA
>CAZDRR010000041.1:0-7388 GCA_964507955.1 uncultured Candidatus Saccharibacteria bacterium
CAGGACACCCCATATTAATATCAATTCCATCAAATCCAGCTTTTGTAACTTGATAGGCAGCCTCTTCCATATACTTTGGATTTCCAGAAAACAATTGTGCAACAATAGGCCTCTCATTTTCAAAGTAAAGTAAATCTTTCCAGAGCTTATCATGTCCAGACAAACCACTTTCATCAATATTAGTTTTAGGAGCAAGACAAAGTCCATCAGCAGATACAAACTCTGTCCATGTAACATCCGGTTTACCGTACTTTGCAAACATTTGTCTAAATGAAACATCGGTTACATCAGCCATCGGTGCAAGCACAATAATTGGTTTTGGAAGCTTTGCCCAAAATCCAAGATTTACTTTTTCTTTTATAAATAGGTTTTTAATAAAATCCATACTCAGCAGATTATCATATTTAATATGAATATAAAACAATTTCAAACCTAAATATACTTTATAAATTGTGGCTCATTTTTAAACAATTTATAAAGTATATTTAGGTTCTTAACTCTTAAAATTTTAAGAAAAAAACAATCTTAAAAATTTGTTTAAAAATGAGCCACGAATTTTTAAGATTGTTTTTCTAATTAAAATTATTCATAAGAAACATTCTTATGCACAAAATCTCTAAGCATCTTAATGTCATATGCAACATCCGTACTTCTTAAAATAATATATGCGATTGTTCTTTTTTCTCCATCAAACTCTTCTTCAAATAATACAACTTGTGTCTTCAGAGCTTCATCAGTATAACCATTCTTTCCTCCTACATAATCACTATTACTTCTAAATCTTGAATTACTAAACCAAACTTTTTTTCCTAATTCTATTTTTTTCTCAGTAGATATTTCAAAAATATATTTTCTGTATTTTGATATATATTGAGTAAGTCTAAATAAATCAGTTACTGTTGATTTGTTATTTGGAGAAAGTCCACTTGCATCTTCATATACAGTATTAAGGAGACCTATCGATTTTGCTTTTCCGTTCATATCAGAAATAAATGATTTTCTATCTTTTGTAAGTGCAAGTGCTTCGGCTGCATCGTTACTTGATTCAAGTAATAATGGATAAAATAGTTCAAGGATTGAATATGTCTCCCCTTTCTTTAGTTCTCCTTGTGTTCCATATGTGTTAATAGCCTCAGATGTAATTGTTGTTTTAGTATCAAGTCCAAGAGTCTCATCGGCAACTATTGCTGTCATAAGTTTTGTAACAGAAGCAATTGGAAGTTTTTGATTTATATTTTGTGAAAGCAAAACTTTACCAGTTTCAAGATCCGCAACAAGATAACTCAGTGAAGATATTTTTGGTGCCTTTTTATTTTTTTTAATAACAAAGTTTTTTGTATATTGATCAATTGTTTGATTATTAAATTCACTTTCTATAAAAGATTCCGCTTCAGGACCACCCAGAGCATTTGTTTTGTCTACTGTTAAGTTTGTACGAAGTTCACTTACATATGCATAGGCATGATTAAATGCAAAACTTGAAAATTTAATTGTAAGATATCCAACTCCAATACCAAAAGCAATTGCAACGATAAATATAGAAACTGAGACTATTTTTCTTATCATGTATATTTTTGAATCTCTGGACCATTTGCAGAAATAACAAAAGAAATTGTATCACCTTCAAACAAATCTCCCAAGATAAGTGCTTGAGCTATTTTTGATTCAAGCTCTTTTGTTACGACTCTATTTATCTCTCGTGCACCAAATACTGGATTTGTTCCTACTTTTATAAGATATTCCAATAAATCATTATTTTCTTTTAAAGTGATACCTCTTTTATCTAATCTTTCTGCTAATTTTTCAACTGCATTATGTGCAATATGAGAAAGAGTTTCTTTTGAGAGTGAATTGAAAATAATGATATCATCAAAACGATTTAGTAATTCTGGACGTAAGATATGATTTGAAATTATAAAATCTGTTATTTGTTGTCTATCAACATGCAAATCCTTTCCTGCAAACAAATCACTTCCCGCATTGCTTGTTGCAATAATTATAAAATTTCTCATTGTTACTTTTTCACCTCTTCCATCGGTAAAAAATCCTTCATCAATAATTTGCAAAAATAAATCATGAACTTCTCTAGATGCTTTTTCAAACTCATCAAGTAAAAGAACACCATGACTCCTCTCTCTAACCTTAGAAGCAAAAACTCCAACGTGACCACTATCGCCAATCATCCTTGTTAAGGCATCTGCATCAGAATATTCTGACATATCACTTCTAAGCATATTTTCTTCATCCATAAAAAATGCTTCAGATAATGCTTTCGCTGTTTCTGTTTTACCAACACCAGTTGGACCTACAAAGAAAAAAGATGCGAGTGGTCTCTTAGGATTTGCCAGACCAGCTCGAGCTCTAAGCATTGCATCACACACTGCTTCAATAGCTTTATCTTGTCCAACAACTCTCTTTTGCATTCTCTCTTTGATATGTGAAAGTTTTTCTGATTCACTTGCAGTGATCTTTCCGAGTGTAATTCCTGTCTTTGAACTGATAAGTGTATCTACATGTTCTCCTGTAATGATATGCAAACCTTGTTGCTTTACTGTTGGAATAACTTCATACAAGATATCTATACTCTTATCCAAGAGAGAAACATCAGAAAAATATCTGTCAGCACTCTCAACTATCTTTTTAACTGCCTGAAAGGTGAAAAATACTTTTTCTTTATTTTCAGCAAACAAAACTTCATGTTGCAATATAGATATTGCCTGAAACTCATCAAATTCATCCAAATGAATTTTTTCAAATTGTGTCATCAAATCAATATCTGTTTCTAATACTTCATGAAAAGCTCTTTCACTTGATGTTGCAATAATCTGTAGTCTACTTGAACTTAATGCTTCCTTAATAATATCTCTAACATCAACACCAAGTGTATGCGTATTTTCTACAAAGTCAGCAAAATTAGGAATCACAAGAATAACATTCCCAGCAGAAGAAGCTTGAGATAGTACTGTTTGAAACATATTTTGAAATTCAGTTTTTTCATCATAAGTAGAAACAAGAAGGCTCGCATCCAATATATAAATTCTCTTACCTTCTATCGTTGAAAGTACGGTTCCTCTTTGTATTTCTTTTCCTAAAGAAGCAATAGCATCCATAGTAAGATATGATTCATGTGCTGTCAGAATAATATTACCTCCAATATTCTTTGCGAGAACGGCTTCTATTTTATTTACTGCAGTCTTGTATAGTCTCCACTTATCTTGAAGTTGAATATATGCAGTATCTCTAAATATTGAATGTCCAAGTGAATCTAAATAATATACTTGTCCGAATGCAAGATTTTTACCCAAGCTTGGAATTCTCATCAAATTATCTTTTGACCACCACCTCTGTTGTTCTTTGATTGTTTGATCCATTCGTGCAATCCATTCAAGAGTTTGTTTAAAATCACTCACAGTTATACCCTTTTTTCTTATTAATTGAGATAAATCTGAATCAAAATGCAAGAGTGAATATCCAAATTCAGCAAAAGAAACTTCACTATCTTTATTTTCTATAATTTCAAATTCTTTTTTTGTAACAATGTCTGTCTTTGTTTTTATAAAATTATCAATATCTTCTTGAGAAAATCCTAATCTATACATTACATATTGACCAAGTTCATGTTGAAGAAACAAAGTTGTTAAATCTTCATTCTTTCTTTTTGTATTAAGAATTCTAAGTATTCGAATATCAACTTTATTTTTTTCAAAATAATATGATTTATACATCGCTTCAAGCAAGAGTGCGATGATATAGACTGATACAGAAAAAACAAATACTGCCCTAAAAATAAATATTGTTTCTTTTGGCATCTGTATAGGTAACACTAAGATAAGAAAAACGAGTAGTGCAATCCATCTGACAAATCGTATAAATATTTTTCTAAATCTGTAAGGAAATACCTCATCCATCACAAGAGCGGGATAAATATCTGACTTATATTCTTGTAATCTATAGTAATTCATACTTATTTTAATCTATATGTTATATATGCCCATATTGAACCACCTATAAATATAAGTAATAGAAACGGCAATGCTATCCAAATAAGAATTAATATAGGAAAAAGAATTATAGATATACCAATACAAATAAAAGCACCCAATAAAATAAAACTTCTAACAAAGAAACCAACGATTCTCATAATTATATTTACAACAAGTGCTGAAAGTATTTTTTCAAAATCTATTGCATTATTACCATAATCCTCATGCAGTCTTTGAAATGGAGATAGAAGCGTAAGCAAGAGTTCTTTCACTGAAAAAAAGTGAAATTCAAAAATAACGAAATTCCAAAGGTTTCTTGAGAGTTCAACAAGACCTCGTGTGTAGTGCCAATTAAGATAATATGGCCCAATCATAAAAAACTTCATATGTATCTAGTATATCAGTTTGTTTTATTTTTATAGAATACTTTATTCCCAAACCGTAAATCTATATAGTCTACATTAGAAAGTTGCTCTTTTACCACTACTTGTTGATCAAAAAGTGCCATAAGGTTTGCAAAATCTTTCTTATATTCATCAAATATTGAAGTGATAAATCTTGTATTATCCCAAGAAATAAATTCAACAGTAGAATCTGCCTTTATATACACTTCTTTAATTCTTATTTCTTGTCTTGCTAAATTTCGAACAAATAAAACAATATCTGTATATGTTTCTTCATCTATAAGTACATCTTTAAGACTTTTTTTCTCTTTTTCATTATAAATAATCACTTCTTGTTCCGGAATAATAATGTCATCTATCTTTGCATAGATAAAACCTTTTTTGTTTATATAAAAACATTCTGTTTTTTCAACCGAGGTACAGTAAATCATCTCTTTTTCCTGTTCTTGCACCTCTATTGAAAGTGTATTTAAAAGATCTTTTCTAACTTTTACAGAAATAATTGCAGGGTTTTCTTTGATTGATTCTATTAATTCATGTTTCGAAAATAAGAAAATATTTTTATTTGGAATAATTCCAAGAATATTTTTTTCTAGAAGTTTATGAGTTTTCTGTTCTATTTCTTGTGTTTCAACAAATACATTTCCATTTATTTTAATTTCACTAATTTGTATAAAAGGTAATCTTAATACATAGACAAAAATACTGATTAAAAAGAGTACTAAAAAAATAGCTATATATACTTTTATTTTTTTTATTTTTTGTTTTTTTCGTCTGAGTGCATCTGAAATGTACTTTTGGTTAGACATACTATTTTTTCTTTTCTATTTTTGAGATTCCCCCCATATATGGTCGAAGTACTTCAGGAATTATTATTGAGCCATCTGCTTGTTGATTATTTTCAAGAATTTGAATCAAAACTCGTGGTACAGCGATAGCAGTATTATTTAATGAGTGTGCAAGTTTCTTTTTTCCATCCGTATCGCTGTATCTAATATTGAGTCTTCTAGTTTGAAAATCATGAAAATATGATGATGAATGAGTTTCACCATATTTATTTTCTGATGGCATCCATGCTTCAATGTCATATTTTTTAACTTGTCCAAGACCAAGATCACCACCACAATTAACTACAACTCTATACGGAAGGTTAAATGCCTGAAGAACCTCTTCCGCATTATTCGTAAGTTCTTCATGATATTTTACTGATTCTTCATGACTTGCTTCACAGAGAATTACTTGTTCAAGTTTGTAAAATTCATGCACTCGATAAATTCCTTTTGTTTGTTTTCCATGGCTTCCTGCCTCTCTTCTAAAACAAGTTGAGAAAGAAATAAATTTAATTGGAAGTTTTGATTTATCTAATATTTCATCACTATAATAAGACATGGTTGATACTTCACCTGTTCCTGCAAGAAACTCATCATCTTGTGTCTTATATAAATCTTCTTCACCTTGTGGAAGATATCCTGTACCCATAAGTGTTTCTCTTCGAACAAGTGAAGGAACAATCATTGGAGTAAATCCCTTTGAAACAATATGTTGAAATGTGTATTGTAGAACTGCTTGTTGAAGAAGAGCTCCTTCATTTTTAAGAATGTATCCTCTAAATCCTGCAACTTTTGTTCCTCGTTCAAAGTCTGCAAGATCAAGATCGTTCATGAGTTCAATATGACTCTTTGGAGTAAAATCAAATTTTGGAATATCACCCCATGTTTTTACCTCTACATTTTCTGAATCATCTTTTCCTTCTGGAACAGACATATCTGGAACATTAGGACAAGCAAGCATAAGCTTTCGCCAATCACTCATTACATCTTTGAGTTGTTCTTCTTCTTTTTGAAGCTCTGCTTTAACAAGAGTCATTTGCGAAAGGAGTTGTTGTTTTTCTTCAGGAGAAGCGGAAGCAATCTTTTGTCCTACTTCGTTTTGTTTTGCTCGTTTTTCTTCTACTGTTACAAGAAGAGCTCGTCTCTTATCATCAATTTCAAGAAGCATGTCTACATCAAAGTCAATATGCTTTTTGCGGGCACCCATTTTGATAACATCTTTATTTTCCCGAATGAATTTTATGTCTAACATATTATTATTTCTTTATAAAAGCATCATACCAAGTTTTGTATGCTCAGTAAATGCAGGAAGTCATATCTAGCCTAGAGGACGAATATCTTATATATAAACTAAGCCAGACACCGTATCCACCAAAAAAACTATATATAAGAGGTAATTTACATCGTACAAATAGTGGGAGGACCGAAGACTCACCCGGCCTTCACAAATTCATCACCATTGTTGGTTCACGATCTTGTTCAGAATATGCCAAGCAAGTCACTGAGGAGATTTGTGCTTCACTTAAAGGACAATCAGTAACCATTGTTTCAGGTCTTGCTCATGGAGTAGATACCTACGCACACAAGTTTGCTCTCAAATATAATTTACATGCAATTGGAGTTCTTGGTTGCGGTCTTTCTGAAAAAATTTTAATTCAACACCATAATTACAAACTTGCACACAAAATTTTAGATTCAGGCGGCGCACTCATAAGCGAATATGAATCAAACAAAACATCAAGACCTTATATGTTCCCTGCTCGTAATCGAATTATGGTTGGACTATCTGATCTTGTAATTATTATCGAAGCAAAAGAAAAATCTGGAACAAGTATCACTGCTCGTCTCGCAACTGACTATAATCGGGACCTCATAGTTGTACCTAATTCAATTTATTCTCACTTTTCTAAAGGCTCAAATGAATTAATCAAACAAGGAGCGTATGTATACACCAAGCCTGAAGACATTTTTAATTTATTAAAAATTGAGTACAAAAAAGAACAAAAAATAAATTCGTACACCCCAACTCAACTTGAAAAAGAAATTTTACATGCGATACAAAACAATATTCAAACCACTCAATTTATAATAGAACAATTGTCTTCAATTTGTACTGTTTCCGAAATAGTTCAAGCACTCTTAAATCTAGAAATAGAAGAAGTGATTAAACG
>CAZDRR010000042.1:0-3145 GCA_964507955.1 uncultured Candidatus Saccharibacteria bacterium
GTTTCTTGTGCAAATTCTCTAATAAGATTCATTCGGGCTTCGTGCCCATCAATCTCAGGATGATGGGTTATTTCAAGATAAAAATCATCCCTAAATAATTCTTTATAAAAAGAAAGAATCTCAAGAGCTCGTTCTTTGTTACTCATTGCAAGAGCATTTACAATCTCACTATTAATAGATGGAGAGATACATATGAGATCTTTGTAGTATTGTGAAAGAAGTTCACGGTCGATTCGAGGTTTGTAATAAAATCCAACAAGGTGAGAATCAGAAACAATCTCAATTAGGTTTTTGTAACCATTATAATTTTTTGCAAGAAGAAGAAGGCGAGTACGGCGCGTATCCATTCGCTCTTTATCTCTTCGTGTTCGAGTTGCAACATATGCGTCAATTCCAATGATTGGTTTAATTTCTGATTCAATACATTTTCGATAAAACTCAATTGCACCATACATGTTTCCATTGTCTGTGAGAGCAAGTACAGTTTGATTGTCTGCCTTGGCGGCATTTATAAGTTCTTTTATCTTAGGGAGGGCAGTCAAAAGACTATAATGACTATGGACGTGCAGATGTGAAAAGGGTTTTGCGGACATATCTGATATTATACACATTATGAAGAAACCTTTAAGAGGAGAAAAAGAATATCTTGTTGGTGTAGATGAGGCAGGACGGGGCCCGCTTGCGGGCCCCGTTGCAATCGGTACTTCTATGATTTTAAAAGAAAAAAGTACTAAAGTTTTTTCTCTTCTTAAAAAACATGGTCTCAATGATTCAAAACAAGTAAAAGAATCAGATAGGGAAAAATTATATGAAATCTTATTACAGATGAAGAAAGAAAAGACTATTGATTGGGAAGTAAGTTTAATTTCTGCAAAAGTTATTTCTACGAAAGGTATTTCACATGCAATTAAGTTGGGTATAGATAAAAATTTAAAAAAATTAAAGATAAAAGCTCAAAAATCTATCCTTGAGCTTGATGGCGCCCTTAAGATTCCACAAGATAATTGGAAGAAAGCTTCAGTAATAATAAAAGGTGATTCAATCAAGCCAAGTATTATGATTGCATCCATTGTTGCAAAAGTTGCACGAGACAGACATATGAAAACACTTTCAAAAAAATATCCAGAGTACGAGTTTAATATTCATAAAGGTTATGGAACAAAAAAACACAGAGAATATATACGAGAATACGGTATGTCTAAGGAGCACAGGGTTGGATGGTGTAAATTCTAGGCCTGACCCCCGGTGTCGAGTTTGTGAGTTTTGACAATAATTTGTAAATCTGTTATCTTGATACAACTATGGTAATACGAATGCGACATACACGGGCACATACTGCCAACAGACGATCACATCATGCTTTGACTGCGAGTGCAGTAACTACAGACAAAGCAACTGGTGCTGTTCACTTGAGACACCGAGCTTCACGAGACGGTATTTACAAAGGAAAGCAAGTAATCAAACCTGTTGAAAAAAAGGCGCCTACAAAATCGACAAAATCTAAAAAAGCAGTAAAATAATTGAGTAATCAATTATTTTTTATAGTACTTTAATTTTATGGCGAATAGGCACCTTTCAAGATCAATTGTTCTGCAAACCCTCTTTGAGTGGGATTTTAATGCACTCAAAACAAATGAAGCACAAGATGTGCTTATGCGAAATATATTAGAATTTGCAGATAATTCTGCAGATCTTGAATTTATGAAAAATCTCCTTGTTGGTATCATTGCAAAAGTTGAAGATTTAAATGACATAATTAACAAAGCTGCTCCTGAGTGGCCTATTGATAAAATCTCAACTGTAGATAGAAACGTTTTGAGAATAGGTCTGTATGAACTTCTTTTTTCTGATAGAGGAGAAGTCCCACCCAAAGTTGCTATCAATGAAGCTATTGAGCTGGCAAAAACGTTTGGTGGTGAAAATAGTGGAAAGTTTGTAAATGGTGTTCTTGGTGCTGTATATAAAGAAATTGGAGAGCCTGGTAAAGACCAAGGTGCCGCTCGAAAAAAAGAAATTTCTTTTGATGAAATGCCTATTGAAAAGAAAGTTGGTGCAGTAGTGTATGCAAAAAATGGTTCTGATGTTTATTTTGCTCTTGTGCATGATGTATTTGGACACTGGACTCTCTCTAAAGGTGGACTTGAAGAAGGAGAAACAGATGCAGATGGAGTAAAGAGAATTATTAAAAAAGAAATTGGACTTACGGTAACAGGAGTATTTGATAAATTAGGTGATAATGAATATGTTGCTAATCACCCAGAAAAAGGTAAACACCGAAAACAAGTTATTTATTATCTTGCAGAGGCGGTATATGAGGATGTTGTTCTCGGAGAATCAGGTGGGCTTGATGAAGCAAGATGGTTCAAAGCAACAGAGATTCTTGATTTAAATTTTTATAACGATATTGTTCCACTTATAACCAAGTCAATACAGATTTTGATGCAGAAATAAAACATACTATGACAATTCCAGATTTTTCAATTTTAGAAAAACAAATTAATATCACTTTTAAAAATAAAGATCTACTACGGCAAGCATTTACACATCGTTCATATATTAATGAACATAAGAATTCTTCTTTCGAGCATAATGAGAGACTTGAATTTTTGGGTGATGCAGTACTTGAACTTGCGACAACTTCTTTTTTATTTAAAAAATATCCAAAACGAAATGAAGGTGAACTAACATCTTTTAGAGCGGCTCTTGTGAATACAAACACATTGTCTGAGGTTGCTTCTAAACTTAGGTTTAATGATTTCTTACTACTATCAAAAGGTGAATCAAAAGATACGGGACGAGCGAGACAGTATATTCTTGCGGATACTTTTGAAGCTATGATCGGGGCAATTTATCTTGATCAAGGATATGACGCTGCAGATACTTTTATCAATACGAATCTTCTAGGAATGACTGATGATATCGTAAAAACTGGTTCATGGATTGATGCGAAGAGTTACTTTCAAGAAAAATCTCAAGAGATTCTTTCTGTGACACCACTTTATGAAACTATTCAAGAAGAAGGACCTGATCACAATAAATACTTTACCGTTGCCGTAAAGATCAAAGATGAAACTATTGCAACTGGAAAGGGTAAGTCCAAACAAGAAGCCGAACAAGAGGCTGCACGAAGTGCACTTGAAAAGAA
>CAZDRR010000042.1:3245-5113 GCA_964507955.1 uncultured Candidatus Saccharibacteria bacterium
CTAACATCTCTTGAAATATCTGGATTCAAATCTTTTGCGAAGAAAGAGTCTTTTTCTTTTGAATCAGCGATATCATCTATTGTAGGTCCTAATGGTTCTGGTAAGTCTAATGTTGCAGAAGCATTCAGATTTGTACTCGGAGAGCAATCAATCAAATCTCTTCGAGGGAAAAAGGGTGAAGACCTTATCTTTAATGGAACAAATAAAATTGGCCGACAAAACCGTGCATCAGTGAAGATTACATTTGACAACAGTGACAGACTTCTTCAAATTGATTTTGATCAAGTAACTCTTGAACGAGTTGTGCATCGAGATGGTCAAAATGAATATTTTATAAATACATCAAAAGTTCGTCTTAAGGATATTCAAGAACTTCTTGCAGGAGCAAACATTGGTTCAACAGGACATCATATTATTTCACAAGGTGAAGCAGACAGAATTCTTAATACAAGTTCAAAGGAAAGAAAAGAAATGCTCGAAGATGCGCTCGGTCTTAGATTATTTCAATATAGAAAACAAGATACAGAAAGGAAATTAGAAAAAACGGCAGAGAATATTGCACAAGTAGAATCACTTCGACGAGAAATTGCTCCACATATTCGTTTTCTTAAAAAACAAGTTGAAAAAGTTGAAAAATCGATTGAAATTAAAAAAGAATTACAGGAAAAGTATTGTGAATATATTTCAAAAGAGTACACCTACATTCAAGAAGCAAAAAAGAAAACTGCTGATTTAATTTCAATCAAGACACAGCTTGATGAATTAAATAAAAAGATTGAAGAATTTTCTTCACATCAAACTAAAGATACATCGGAGATTGATTCTCTTACACAAGAATTGCAAGATGTTCGATCAAAAATGCGAACACTTCAAGATGAAGAGTATGAAGTAGTTCGAGCAATTGCTACGCTCGAAGGTCAAATCAAAACTTTGCATAACCTTCAATCAAAATCACATCATAGTGATGAGAAAGTTATTTTGAAGAAAGAAGAACTTGAATCAAAAGTTGAAGAACTTAAACAACTTCAATTTGATTCTCTTGAAAGTGTAAAAGCTCATATCCAAAAACTCATTGAATACTTTGAAGCGTATTTATCCGGCGACAAACAAGATGAAGTAGCTATTGAAGATATTAAAGAACAAATTATATCTCTTGAAGAAGAAAAGTCTTCATATACAGGAAAAATAGAGCAAATACGGGCACAAATAGAATTATTTCAATCAAAACAAACAGAAATTCAAAATAAAATTACACAAGCCCAAAAGCCTGTTTCGAATGTTGAAATAATTCAACTGATGAATCAAAAAACAGAATTGAGTAATCGATATTCTAGTTTGCAATACATACAACGAGAGCTCGACTTGGATACTGAAGAATTTAATATGGAAGTTCGAGAAGGACTTACCCTTGTTGGGCGAGTAATCGGTGAATTTGCATCTAAGGAGAATAAAACTGTACTTGAAGAAGCACGTTCTGTTCAAAAAGAACGACGACGATCATTGGAACGACTCAAGATTCGACTTGAAGAAATCGGAGTTGGTGCAAGTGATGATGTCGTAAAAGAATATGAGGAAGCAACGACACGAGACGAATTTCTCAGAAAAGAACTTGAAGATCTTACGACTGCATCTGCTGATTTACAAAAAGTAATTGATCAACTTAATGTTGAAATAGGACAAAGATTTGAAGAAGGTCTATCTAAGATTAATGCACAATTTACAAAATTCTTTTCAGTGATGTTTGATGGAGGAGAAGCTGGTCTTAAATTAGAAAAGAAAAAGATAAGCTCCGAAGAAGATGAAGAAGAAATTTTTGAAGAAGGATTAGAGATTGATGTAAATCTTCCACGAAAGAAAGTGAAGAATCT
>CAZDRR010000042.1:5213-7312 GCA_964507955.1 uncultured Candidatus Saccharibacteria bacterium
ATTAAGTTTGAAGAGGCAGTACTGATTGCGAAGTAGAAAACGGCATTCACTCAAGAGAGAATGCCGTTTTCAAATCTACCTTTGGCTTTCAGATTGTCAGGTTGGTGTTTGAGGCCAGTTAAGCCGTTGAGCAACAGAGCCTTTGAAATTCATGTAGTCTTCTTCCTTAAGGCGCGCATTGTCGTAAGTTGTTTTGGTTTCTTCTGTGCGACGATGATACACTTGGGACATGTTGTTGATGTGGTGCCAACAGGCTTCATTCTCCAAGACGAGTGCGTCAGAAGTCTCGGCAAGTGTGACATGTTCGCCGTCTTCGATTATTTGATGTGTTCTTCGAGTTTGGCCATCATGAATGTCGACCACTGAGATACTTGAATCTGTACGGGACTCAATGAAATAATCCCGAGGATCCGAGAGATCGCTGCAAAGGTTGATTCTGATAAAATGTGCTCTATTCAATATTGAACGTTCCATGGTTTTTATGGTGGTTTGAATTCTTTTTCAAAATATACTTTGCGGACTTAATTGTCAATCGTAGGTAACTTTTAGTTTTGTGTAACCAATCCCAAATCCAATTTCTTTTCTTCCAAATTCACACCATCAACTCGTACCATGATTTCATCTCCAAGTCGGAATGATTTACCGGTTTTTTCTCCGTAGATTTTGTATTCTTTTTCTGCAAATTTAAAGTAATCTTCACCAAGCTTAGAGATGTGTACAAGACCTTCGGCTCCGTTTTCTTCAATTTGTACAAAGAGACCCCACTTAGCAACACCTGAGATAATTCCTTTGTATTCTTTTCCAACATGTTGAGACATATATTCGATTTGTTTATATCGAATTGATTCTCGTTCTGCTTCGGCTGCGTTAATTTCTTGAGCAGATGAGTGTGCTGCAACTTCTGATAATTCTGAAAGTTCGTTTTCTGGAATTTCTCTTTTTGAAAGGAAGTACGCGAGCATCCGGTGAACAATAAGGTCAGGATACCGCCTGATTGGTGAGGTGAAGTGTGTGTAGTAATCAAATGCAAGTCCAAAGTGTCCGAGGTTTTCAGTTGAATAGATAGCTTTTGACATAGTCTTGATTGTTGCGCTTGAGATTAAGTTTTCTTCCGGTTTTCCATCTACTTCTTTAAGAAGTTTATTAATTTCTTTAGGATCGATAGTTCCGTCAGGTTTCAGTTCGAGTTTATAACCCATTGCTTTAAGAAAGACAGAGAGCTCTTGGAGCTTGTCTGTATCAGGAGAATTGTGCACTCGATACATTAACCCAACTGCCTTTCCTCCATTTACTTTTTTGTCTTGTTCATAAATGTATTTTGCAACGGATTTGTTTGCAAGAAGCATAAACTCTTCAATCAAACTATGAGTTTCGATATGTTCTTTCTTCTTAACTGCAATAGGGAACATAAATTCATCAAGAACGAATTCAAATTCATCAGAAGAGAATCTGATTGCACCGTTTGCAAACTTTTGTTTACCGAGAATTTTTGAAATTTCATTAAGGGTGTTGAGTTCATCAAAGAAGAGACCTTCTTTTTTATTCAAAATCTCTTGAGCTTCTTCATATGTATATCTTTTATCTGAGTGAATAATAGTTTTTCCATACCACACATCACTAATTTGTGCCTTTGAGTCAATATGAAATACAACTGAGAAGGCGAGTCTATCTTCGTTTGGATTAAGAGAACAAATATCATTTGAAAGAATCTCGGGAAGCATTGGAATTGTTCGATCAACAAGATATACAGAGAATGCTCGACTCTTCGCTTCGATATCAAGCTGTGAACCTGGAGTTACAAAGTGTGATACATCAGCAATATGAACTCCAATTTCGAATACATCATCATTTATTTTTTTGATGGAAAGGGCGTCATCAAAGTCTTTTGCGGTGAGAGGATCAATTGTAAATGTTGTTGTATCTCTCATATCTCGTCGCTTCGTATATTCGTCTTGTGGAATAGGGGACCATTTTGCTTTTAACTCTTCAGCTTCTTTGATAATACTTGGTTTGAAGTCGGCAATAATTCCTTTTTCAAGAAGAATAGATTTCATTTCAACTTCGTGTTCACCCTTCATTCCAATTATTTGAATAAGAGA
>CAZDRR010000043.1:0-7162 GCA_964507955.1 uncultured Candidatus Saccharibacteria bacterium
ATGATAAAGAATATTCAGAAAAAGTTTCTGCTCAAATAGACGAAGAAGTAAAGAAATTCATGCATGAGGCATATGAGAAAGCAAAACAAGTTCTAGCTGATCATAAGAATGTTCTTGAAATAATCGCACAACGATTGATAGAAGTAGAGAATATTGAACGAGAAGAATACGAACAAATTCTTACCGCTCACGGAATTAAGTTTAAGAATGAAGAGGTGATATAGAGATCTCTCAGTAATTAAATTTTAAAAAATGGTGGCCCTGCAGGGCCGCCATTTTTTTATGCATTCTTTATTTGACTTATATACCCCCTAGGGGGTATCATATATCTATGAAACATTGTACAGATAATAAAGCATCAATATTGCGACGTTTAAAATTATTAGAAGGACAAATTAGGGGTCTATATAAGATGGTTGAGCAAGATACTTATTGTATAGATGTAATTACTCAAACATCAGCAGTAAAACAAGGACTATCAAATGTAGAGGATTTACTTCTTGAAAATCATCTTGGTCATTGTGTGATTGAACAAATGAAAACAGGACAGATTGAAAAAGCAAAGGATGAAATTATTAGAGTATATAAACTGAAGAGAAAATAATATGAAAACAGAGACATACGATGTAAAAGGGATGCATTGCGCTTCTTGTGCTTATAGTATAGAAAAAAAACTTCAAAAAATTGAAGGTATAGATTTGGTAGAAGTTAATTACGGAACAGAAAAGGTAAAAATATCTTTTGATTCTTCAAAAATTAATCCTACCGACTTTTCAAAACATATTGAACCGCTTGGATATACGCTTGATATCCATGATGATCATGAAACAAATGTGCATACTGAACACCTTGGTATAAATCAAACAAAAAAAGAAAAGAAAATAGAGCTTGCACATACAAAAACAAATGTTTTGATTGCATTACCTTTCGCTTTTATTTCTGCTGTATTTATGACATGGGAAATTCTTGCCAAATTTGAACTTGTTCCAATGATGAGTGATGTTATAGCAACTTTTATGCATCACTTATTACCTGTACTTGCTACCTATGTATTGTTTGTAATTGGTAAACCCTATCTTATTGGACTCTATAGATTTTTTAGATATGGTAAGGCAAATATGGATACACTTATTGGGCTGGGTACTCTGACGGCATTTTTGTATAGTTTTATTGTAGGTGCATTTGAGAATGTGTTAGCACCATTTATCAATATTGAATATCAATATTATGATGTTGCCATTGTTGTTATTACATTTATTACTCTTGGGAAATATTTGGAGATGCGTTCAAAATTAAAAACAGGTGATGCGATTGAAAAGTTATTGCACTTACAAGCGCAGACTGCATGGGTAATTAGAAATTCTCAAGAAATAGAAGTATCTATACAAGAAGTTGTAAAAGGAGATCTTGTTATTGTTAAGCCAGGAGGAAAAATCCCTGTTGATGGAGAAATTACAGAAGGAGAGTCTTTTGTTGATGAATCAATGATTACTGGAGAACCTATTCCTGTAAAAAAAATGATTGGAGATCACGTGGTATCTGGAACATTAAATACAACAGGATCTTTTGTATTTAAAGCCACAAAGGTTGGAAGTGAAACCATGCTCTCTCAAATTATTAAGATGGTTGAAAATGCACAGGGAAGTAAAGCACCAATTCAAGCATTAGCTGATAAAATTTCTTCAATATTTGTTCCGAGTGTCCTGGTGATTGCTATACTTTCTCTCGTTGCGTGGCTTGTATTTGCATCTCAATACATTGGATTCTCACAGGCACTCTCATTAGGTCTCGTATCATTTGTTGGAATATTAGTTATTGCATGTCCTTGTGCACTTGGTCTTGCAACACCAACTGCAATTATTGTTGGAGTAGGTAAGGGTGCGCGTGAGGGTATTTTAATTAAAGATGCAACAACTCTTCAAAAATTACATACAGTAGATACTGTTGTTGTAGATAAAACAGGAACAATTACATATGGAAAACCTATTCTTATGTATGCAGAGAGTATCTCTACATTTTCTAAAGATGAAATAATTTCTCTTATTGCATCACTTGAAAAAAAATCTGAACACCCAATTGCTCATGCAATTTTGAAATATACAGAAGAAAATAAACTGTTATTAAAAGAGGTTTCAAATTTTGAAAATAAACAAGGTAAAGGTATAACCGGAATTATTGAAGGCGTACAGTATTTTGTAGGAAGTACAAAATTGATTCAAGATCTAAAATTATCTTTTGACATATCTTATGTAGAAGAATTTACTGCACAAGGAAAAACTCCAGTTATGCTTGCAACTTCAAAAGAAGTACTTGGATTTGTAATGGTTGCAGATACAGTTAAAGAAGAATCAAAAGAAGCTATTAAAAATCTTCATTCACTTGGTATCAAAGTAGTTATGCTTACAGGGGATAATAAAAAAACTGCACAGTATATTGCATCTTCTGTTGGTATAGATAATGTTGTCGCAGAAGTATTACCAGAGGATAAGTTAAATAAGATTAAAGAACTTCAAAAAGAGGGAAATATTGTTGCTATGGCGGGAGATGGAGTGAATGATGCACCTGCTCTTGCACAAGCAAATGTTGGAATTGCTATGGGTACTGGAACAGATGTTGCGATTGAATCAGCTGGTATCACGCTTCTTGGTGGAGATATTTCAAAGTTAGTAAAAGCAATTAAATTATCAAAAATAACAATGCGTGGAATAAAACAAAATCTATTTTGGGCTTTTATTTACAATATTGTTGGAATACCACTTGCTGCAGGTGTACTTTATCCAATATTTGGCTGGGTATTAAATCCTGTTTTTGCAGGATTTGCTATGGCACTATCATCAGTATCGGTTGTTACAAATTCATTACGAATTAAAACTAAAAAAATATAATTATGAATACATATACATTTCACATTTCTGGAACGCACTGTGCATCATGTAAGATTTTAATTGAAGATGTACTTTCTAATCTTGAAACAATAGATGAAGTTTCTGTTGATTTAAAGAAAGAAAGCATACAGATTAAAACATCTCATACATATCAAGAACAAGAGTTAATAGATTTAGTTAATAGTAATATTGCATCTCATCAATACAAAGTATCTTTTGAAAAAGAAATATCAAACACACATAATAAATCAACCACAGGCTACTCAATAGTGTTAGGGTTTATTATTTTAGCTATATTTTTTCTTTTACAAAAATCAGGCATAGTACGAGTTGGACTCGGTGGTCCTATCACACCTGTTACCAGTTTTATCATTGGTCTAATAGCTTCAGTATCAAGTTGTCTTGCTGTTGTCGGCGGATTAATTTTATCTCTATCAGCAAAAATTTCACAAGACAATGTATCTGACACAAAAACTTTTACTTTATTCCACATAAGTAGAATAGTTAGTTTTGCACTTCTTGGAGGGGTGTTAGGGATGGTGGGTGGTGTACTTGGAATTAATTTTACACTTTCATCTATTCTTGGAATCATTGCATCACTTATTATGCTGACATTAGGTTTGAATTTGATTGGTGTGATACAAAAAAATAAATTTGTTTTTTCAACACGTATATTTAACTTTTTTAAATCAATAGAACATAAAACACTTACACCTGTTATTCTTGGTTTTGCTACATTCTTTTTACCATGTGGATTTACTCAATCCATGCAAGTTGCTTCGCTCAGTAGTGGATCATTTATAACAGGTATGTACATTATGCTTGCGTTTGCACTTGGAACATTACCGATGCTTCTTGTATTATCATTTGGTTCAGCAACTATTGCTCGTGGAAGATATGCTGAGTTATTTTTCAAAACTGTAGGCGTGATTGTATTTGGTTTTGGATTATTTTCTCTCTTGGCAGGTCTTGCAAGCTTAGGAATTATTAATCCTATAATTACGATATAATATATATTATGAATAGAATTACATTTGTAACAGTCTCTCTTATACTTGCATTTGGAGTAATTAGTGCAGCTATTATAATTTCACAGGCAAATCAGAATTCAGAAGAAGTATCTTCTGAGGATGTTGTAGTTAAAGATAATGTTCAATACATCACTATTACTGCTCAAGGAGGATATACTCCACGTATTACAAATGCACAAGCTGGTACCCCTACAAAACTTATAGTGAAAACAAATAACACGTATGATTGTTCAAGCGCACTTGTTATTAGATCAATTAAGTATCAGAAAATACTATCACCAACCGGAGAAGAAATAATTGATTTAGGAACACCAAATCGGGGTACGTTAAAAGGAACATGTAGTATGGGAATGTACGGATTCACTATTAACTTTAAATAAAACAAGCAAAAGCAGCGGACCCTTCAGGTCCGCTGCTTTTGCTTGCGATTATAGAATATTAGTGTAGATTTATGTGGAAACTCTAACCCGCCAGCGCACACAATGCACATTCCAGAACACATCAAAGGTATCCTTTGGATCCATAGAGATCTTTTAGGAATGCTTAGGGTACTCGAAATCCCTGAAGGTCATCAGGATCGGTTAAATCCCGAAAGAGCACGTACAAGCACAATCGCAAGACATCCATCCTTGACGTCTTTTTTAGGAGACGACTATATTGAACTTGATTGTTTGTATAGTCCAAAAAACATGCTTCTCGAACATGACGTCTATCCATATCGTGAAGAGGTCATCTTCGCTATCGCATCTCGTGGCATTGCCTACAAAGCATTCATGCTCACTTCGGTTCCTACCCTCAGTTTGAAACCTGGGGATATCCGTAACGCGTGTGAAGAAGGAAGAAAATTCACATGCAGTGTCCGGGTATGGCTCTGAATCAAGGAACTGGGGCGGTCGGTTGCTGCGCAACCGACCGCCCTGTTTTTTTCTATAAATTTTTGGTATAACTAATAAGTTAAAATATGCACCTATAGCTCAATTGGTAGAGCGCTCGTCTTATACACGGGTGGTTCTAGGTTCAAGTCCTAGTGGGTGCACAATATTATTCAAAATGAATATCTTTTTTAGATTGAATGATTTCTTCAAGAAGAGGGAACTTTGAGAGGGAATTTGTTTTAATAATTTCTCGTGCTTCTTCTCGTGCTGCTTCCACCATCTTTAGATTTTTGATTGCTTCCATTGCAAGATCGCTCACACCCCATTGTCGTCCACCTGCAAGTTCGCCCATACCTCGGTTTTGTAAATCAATTTCAGCAAGATCAAATCCTGACTTTGTTGTACTAAGTGCTTTGAGTCTGGCAAGTGTTTGATCACTTTTTGATTCACTATAAAGATAACAGTATGCTTGATGACTTGATCTAAGTACACGACCTCGAAGTTGGTGAAGTTGTGCAAGTCCAAATCTCTCTGCTCCTTCAATTACAATAATCGTTGCATTGGGAACATTTACTCCAACTTCAACTACAGATGTTGAAACAAGAATTTGTGTTTCGCCTTGTGCAAACTTTTCCATTTCTTTTTCTTTTTCAATCTTGGTGAGCTTGCTGTGCATTACACCGATTGTATAGTCTTTAAATTCTTTTTCTTTGAGTCGTTTTGCTTCTTCAATTACAGACTTTGCGATAAGTGTATTTTGCTTTTGTTCATCCGGTTCAAAAATTCGTGGACAAATTATATACGCCTGTCGTCCTGATTGTAGTTCTTTTCTAATATGTTCATACATATCTTTTCGTTTTGCATCAGAAACAATTTCTGTAATTGCAGGTTTTCTTCCTTTTGGCATTTCATCAAGAACGGAGAGGTCAAGGTCACCATAAATTGTGAGTGCAAGTGTTCGTGGAATTGGTGTTGCAGTCATTGATAGAAGATGGGGGAGGAACTGGTCTTTGTTTGCGAGTTGTGCTCGCTGATTGGTTCCAAATCTGTGCTGTTCATCAATTACAACAAGTGCAAGATGTTTAAACGAAACTTTCTTTTGTATCAATGCATGAGTTCCAATAAGAATTGGAATTTCTCCATTTGCTACCCATTTTAATAATTGAGGTTTGGATATATTTGTATATGTTTCTTTTGAAACTTTAGAGGGGAACTTATATGCACCAGAGCCTGTGATAAGTCCAATTTGAATTTTGAATGGTTTAAAAAATTCTATGAAGCTTTCAAAGAGTTGCTTTGCAAGTACCTCGGTCGGTGCCATATATGCAACTTGCAGGTTTCCAAAATCAAGATGAGTTGGCCTTGTTTGAGTTACACAATACGCAATTGCTGCTGCAATTGCAGTCTTTCCACTACCTACATCTCCTTCAAGAAGTCGTGACATTCCTTTGTTTTGTCCAAGATCTTTGAGTACAGTGTCTACAATACTTCGTTGTCCATTTGTGAGAGTGAAGGGAAGTGTGTTTAAAAAAGTTTCTAAGATCTTTTTTGAAATATCAATGTCGTATGTTTTTCTTTTTTCTAATTCGGTTCGTGTCTTTAGTTTTTGTACTTGTATTAAGAATACTTCTTCAAATGCAAAACGCTTTCGTGCAGCGAGTGCATCTTTTTGTTTTTGTGGATGATGAATATAAATGAGTGCTGATTTGAGAGGGGGTAAATTATATTTTTTTAAAATGTGTTCTGGAATAGGATCTTCTATATGTTCAAATAATTCTGATTTAAAAATTTTTGCAATTGTATGATGAATCCAAAGAGATGATATTCCTTTTGATAATTTATAAATAGGTGAGAGTTCTTCTATTCCTTGTGTGTTATTTCCAAAAAGATCATCTCCAACACCAATTGGCATTGTCTCTACTTTTTCAATAGAAGGATTATTTAAGATGGGTCTATCTTTTAAAACTTTTATCTTTCCACTTACTTTTACAAATTCTCCTTCGGTATACATTTTTGCAATGTATGGTTGATTAAACCATGTTGCGTGTATTGTCCCTGATTCATCTTCTATGATTGCTGTTGCTCGTGCTATTTTGCTTCTAAATGTTTTGTCTAATTTTAATTTTTTAATACGACCATAGATTGTAATTTCTTCGCCGTCTTTTGTGTTTGAAATAGAGGAGAGTGTTGCAGTATCTCCATATCGTACGGGGAAGTGATAGAGAAGATCTTTGATTGTGTGAATAGAAAGTTTTGCAAGAGCAATCTTGTGTTGTGTGTCTATTCGTGTGAGTGATTCAATCGGCGAGTTGAGATTCATGAGAATATTGTAGCATGAAAGAAAAAGGGGTCCGCGCTTGCGCGCGGACCC
>CAZDRR010000044.1:0-7017 GCA_964507955.1 uncultured Candidatus Saccharibacteria bacterium
AACCGTGAGTGGGGTGTTAAATGGGATGTGGCTGTAGCCGAAGATGAAAAGTATCCTGAGACATATATGGAAGGACCTGTTGTAAATGGTGATAATAAAGTAGTTTATTATAACTTTAATACTGCATGGTCAATTCCTGATGAGGCAATTAAAAAGTTGTCTGCCCAGTATCCTAATCTTTTGTTTAATCTATCTTATGAAGAAGAAACAGGTTGGGGTGGAGAAGCAGAATTTCTCCGTGGAGAAGTAATTAGTCAATCAGAATATGAAAACAAATGTCGTGATTGTGATGCAGAGAATACTCTTGAATACTGTGAGGATTGTGAAGAAAATCTATGTTCCGCCTGCAATTGGTTAGGGGAGGCTGACCTAGATGCTGTAGCAGAATGTCAGACCCATAAGATATACTTGGAAACCAATGTACCTGAATATCGAAAGGCAAAACAATGACAATAGAACACCTTCTATCAGATATATATGAGGACCATTGGTCACATATAGATTTTATGGAAAATATGAACGGAGGAGATTGCGATTGTTTAATCCATTCTACCTTGGATATGATTTGTCAATATGCAGGAATTACTAGAGAGGCTGAATGATGTTAGGCTATACAGCAGATGAGATAGAAACTATGGCAGGACAGGTTCTTGAAGCTGCCGTCTTTGTTCGAGATGGCAATTACAGCCAAGAACTACTTGATGGCCTTATGAATGTATGGAGCTTTCTTGATGGGCTAATAGAAGAGGGAAGGGTATGAGCCACGATCACAAATGGGAATGCTCTGATGTTCCAGGCATGTATATTTGTCAGTGCTCAATGGTAAGATACTACAACTATCAAACGAAGGAGTATTACTATGGCGTCGATGTGTGAAACATGCAAATGTTCAACTTATTATAATGAGGACCTTGACATGTACTCATGTGAAAATGAGTGCCCATGTTGCAATGACCCAAATTATGAGTCAGATGAGGATATGCATTATCGAATAATGAAACAGATTAAAACTTATATTGATTTATCTATTCAATCATATATGCAGGACTCAGAAGAACTAAATAAACAAATGGAAGCAATTGAGGATTTAGATTCAGATGAATATAAGGACCTTGAAGTTGAGGACATTCATCTAACTGGAAAGATGTCAGGATTGATGCAAGCATTGGCATATATCAAGGAGGTAGAATAATGGATTTATTAGAACAAACACGTATGGATGACACATATACTAAACTAACTAATATTCTTAATCAGATAGGAGACCTTGACGTCTTCCCGTCCCTTGTTTGGGTATGGTCTTGGGATGTGGCTTTATCTACTCTCAGGGATTTTGAGGAGGACGAAGAGTTCGACATTAAACTAACTGAACAAGAGATGTTCAAACTCTTTTGGGAGCAGGCGGACAAGAATGGCTTTACTCTAGAATACGGCACAGACAGCCTCTACGAGGCCATTAGAGACTGGATGATTGACCAAGACATCGTTGCATATAAGGAGGCAGAGAATGAATAAAAATGAATTAAGTAAAACTCTAATGTATGCCCAGATGTTGGCTAGGTCAGAGAATCCTCTCGATCACGTCATCGCCAGGGAAATGATTGCCAAACTAATTCCAGATGACCTGGAAGACTGAATTTCGTAAGGGCCCAAAAAACTTCTTACGAACACAACTAAATATAGGCGGAAAGGTATTTACAAATTCGTGAATATCTTATATAATAAATATAACAACTATATCTCTTGAAAGGAGATTATCAAATGACAACAAAGCGTGAATATCTTAAGGCACAGGGCATCTCAGTAGGAGCTCGTGGTCGTTTCTCAGGAGCAGCAAAGGTAGCGATCCAGGAAGCTATCCAGAAGGGCGTAACCTTCACAGCAGAAAAGCCTGCAAACAAGGCTAAGTAATAGAGTTGGGGAGGGTCAGGTCCCAAAACTTGACTCTCCCCACATTTCTTGATATGATGAGCGGTTCTAAAAAGGCGGAGGAATAAATGAAGACACCAGAAAGTAAAGTAGCAGAACAATTAGTTAATCTAACAGAAAACCAGTGGTTCAATCCAGCAGTATTCGGGCGGTACCTCTCAGAACAGCCTCATTACACTATTGACCGCATCATGGAAATGATTACACAAATCCTTAAATACAATAACATTCGATACCAGCATGATATCGAACATGGTAAAACATCAGAAGGATTAATCTTATCTAATGAACTACATGCGGCAGTCAAAGCAATTCAAGAAATCAAGAACTTCAACAACCTGACATTACCACAATAAGGCGGCGGGGACCGAAAAGTAGCAATACCTAGTATTACTCTCCAACATCTTGATCAGTATAGAAGATATATAATAGAATAAACATAAAGCCAAATTTATCCACAGCTTGATCCACAGGTTGTGGATATTTTTGTATGTGGATATTGTGGGCAACATTTTCCTTTTACGAAGCATGATCAAAATCGCCTGAAAATGTGGGCAAAATTTCCTATTTACGAGGGCATTGACAAAATCCCTCAAATATGTATACAAATGTCGACAAATCTATAAATATATTAGACAAATTGGGCAGAATTGTCCAAAATGTTGTCAAATTTCCTCAAAATGTCGACAAAATGCTTGACATTTACGCATGAATATGCATGAAATTGGAGCAAATTAGACATTACGGGCGCATCTGTCTATATGGCTCAATTACACATATATCAATTTGTCGATAAATCTACAGTAATCCCAAGTAAATCTATAGTCATATTCTTATGTAGACATAGCAAAACATGCCTCTAATAAGCCATAGGAGGCTATCTGAGACATGTTTGAAAGGCGGGGGAATGAGGAGTCTTAGGTCATTCTAGTCTAAATTGTACAGAGGCAAGTATGACTTGCAACGTACACAGTAGACGTAATCTTGACCTGTATACTGATCGTGCTGAATATCCACAGTATCAAGATTAAGCATAAATAATCTATGAGCTGTTATTCGACAAATTAATCTATTTAGCATTTAATTCCTCTTGTAGTATTTTAACTGTATTCATTAGGGATTGTTTATCTTCTATTAGTAGGGTTAGAGTCTCTTGCTTCCCCGCCAACTTTTTGATCAGATAATCATTGTCATCACACAAGGTCATCCAAGCATCATTTAACAATTGATAGTTATTACTAATATCCTGGTTGACTAGAATTAACTCTCTATTCTTCTTGTATAGCTTATATGCAAAATAGGTAGTTCTAGCCAAGGCTATAATTAATCCAATAATAAGTCCGACTACCATAGCTCATCCTGAGTAAATTCGACAAATTCTGACATCTTATCTAATTGAGTAATTGCATCTATAATGTTCTCTTCTGGAATGTCATTGAAATAATATTTATTGCCTTCTTTAGTCCATCCCCGCCATCCGTCTACATCTGGCCAGAATGATGATCCAATTGCCATAGCTTCTGGGTCCGCCAGAATTTTATCTAAATGATCATACATATGAACCTCATCAAATATGGCCAGTCTTAGACGCTTCCATCTAAATATGGCATTTACTAAAATTTCTAACATTTCTTCTCTCTTCTCGCCGCACTTTTCGCCTTCACTAATTGCGATCAATATGGTCCATAATAATTAAAATGAAGATATGAATATACCTTCTCTATCTCCCCTGATTGTATCAGTTCCATAGGGATACCGTCAAGAGCTGTATTAGGCCCGTAGAGCCATTTAAGGGCGTTGCCTACATTATCTCCAACTATGCCAAATAGCATGTCTACGATCTCGTCTGTTTTATTCATCTTTTCTTTTTCTTACATATCTTATCGTGATCAGAAATCATGTACTTACCAGTAAGCCCACGTTTTGATATCTTATAATCTTTCTTGCAGTTAGGACATTTAATTGTACGCCACAAACATTCAGGATCATTTGGATAGCATGTATCTAGATCTGCATCTTTGCAATGTGGATAACTAATTGGCTTTCTGTCCAATGTATAGTAGTTTGTTTGATGACCGAACTTCATCTTCTTAAGGCGTTTATTGATAGCCCTCCACATACCCCATTCTGTGTATGCTAAGCCACCTCTACATGCTGAAGACCAATAGCCACCATTTTCTGTTTCCCTCCATGTTTCAATATCCCAAAACCTAGCCCTGGGACCATATCTCCAATTCCGATGAACTTTAATTAAATAAGCTGGACGTTCTTCTGCATTCATGCTAACTCCTTCTCAATAGCCAATATACCTTCAAGTACGGGACCCCAGACACTTGACCCATAGTTATCATTAAAGTATTTAAACATATCTAATCCCGCCTGAGTTTTAATACCTGTTGTAACTGATATTCGTTTAAACTTTGACTTACTCATCTCGCCTCCAATGTATATAAGATTTAATATATACTGCTGCGTAGGCTAATGCCATAGCTATAAAACCATACTGCTTTGTAGCAAGGGCATAAGCGATCCATAAACATTCATTGACGCATAGGATTAGCCAGCCCCAGATGGTCTTCCTCCCTACCAAGAAGATTCCTGTTACTCCTATTGCTGCTAGTAGCCATGACCACATTTAATTACTTGCTCCGCAAACACAATTATCATGAGAGCAATTGTTCATTTGAACACCATATGTCTGTCCTGGCCATGTAATTGTATTTGGTCCAGGGTTAGTTGTAGTAGTTGTATCAAGCTTCAGCTGGTATTGTTTCTTAGCAGTTTGATATCCAGCTTCATAAGCATCCTCTAGTGCTTGTCTAACTGATTTAATTTGATCCTCTGATAATCCTACTGGATTAAAAATAATAATTGGTGATGTCATTATAGCTCCTCTGGTTTATTTTTGTTATCTTTTGTCCACTCATATACTGAATCATACAAATAATTCATAACTTCGTCAATAGCCCCACCCATAGTTGGTGCTGTAACCCCACAATACCAACCGTCACTTGAAAATGAAAGGTCAGCTTCCCAATGAGCAAATTCGCCATCAAATTTAACTTTAGTTATTTTAATTGTAAAGTAATCTGAATAATCTAATGTATCATCACTCATAATATCCCTCTGTATTTTCGTATTCGCCATTTTTATTTTGTCTCCAGTATGTCCTATTCTTATGACAGTTTGAACATACTATCTCACACTTAGCTATTTCCGCCTTGATTTGTTCAATTGATTTATCTCTTGAACCCCGCCCGCCAATTGTAAATAGCTTTTCATACTCTGGTAAATGATCAAATTCAAGGACCCAATACGGATAATCTTCTCTGCAATCAGTACATTTCTTACCTTGCTTTGCTGCTCTAATAAATGCAGTAGTTCTATGCCTACTTTGCTTTTGTCTATTTTGAGTTTTAGCCTTTTGTCCCTTACCTACATGGTAAGAAATAGTACTTTTTGCACAACCAAGAATCTTTTGAATTTCGCTGTATGAATGACCTTCTGCATACAAGCGGAATATCTCATCCTTATGTACTGAATTCTTTTGAGGTTTCATTAAGCTTCTTTTGCTGCCTTAGATGCATTAAGTTCATCCCAGTATTTATTTCCAGGAGCTTCCTGATTTGAGTTTAGTACCAGTCCATGACCATACTTAGCAAATAGTGCCTTTAAATACTTTTCATGTTCCGCCTTCTTTTTCTTGCGTTTTACTTGATTAGATATCTTTGCTGACATTGCTATTCTCCTTGTTGAATGCTACCTCATATGTATAAGGAAACGATTGTTTAGTTAAATCTCTTACAGCTTTAGCATATTCCTGAATTTCTACCTGTGCATCATGCTCTAGACGCTGCGTTAAGAATGTCATAACTCCATGTAATGATACAGTCCAACGCCATCTTACATACATTCCGTAGGCAGGCAAGAATAATCTAGCTAGTTCTGGAGCAATATTTTGATCCATAGCTCTGTTATATAATTCCTGCCCATCATTAATATACTTTTCTAGAGCCATGGTAAAGTATTTACCTTTGCCCTCCATAATTGGAGCACCAGACCCTTGCTTTGAATTCTCTGGCTTTGATCTCCATGCATCTACATCTGGAACATAAAACTCTTCATTCTCCGTGATATAACGCCTTGAAGACTCATTCCAGCCATTTTGATCGTCTACATGAGTTGAAGCAACAGCATATTTCCACCATTGTCTAGCTACCATGAGAGGAGCATACACCTCAAATGTCATAGCAGCATGTCTAAATGGCGACGTATGCTCTTCACGCCATAAAAAACTAATTAGATTTTGATCGGCAATTGTAAGGCTGCCATCATTTCTTAGCTTAGATTCTTTATCATATGAAACTCTAGCAGCATTTGCTACAGATAAATCGCTACCTAAAGTATCAACTAATCTAACATAACCTTTATCTAGTACATCAATCTTCATCGCTTAATTGCCAAAATATTCTTACTAACGATCAAGACATACTTCTTACCATCTTCATCTTCAATATCTGTTCCAGCATGCTTTGGATAATAAACTACATCGCCTTCTTCAATCTCTGGAACAGGGATAATATCACCTTTGTAATTCTGCTCACCATCTCCCATAGCAATCACAGTACCCTTTGCTGGACCATGGTCTACAAATGCTGCTGAAATAACTAATCCAGTACTAGTTGTCTTTTCTCCAACTTCAATTGGTTCAATCAATATCATATTGCCTAGAGGTTTAATCATTCTTATTCCATTTCTCCCAATACGGGATTCCATTTTCATCATAGTCAGAGCCTAACTTATCTAAAAGCTCTTTATTATCTTTCTTAATCAACTCAATTGTTGATTCTAAATCGAACTCTCTATCGAAATCATCGCTGTTCATACGCCAATAATAGTATTTATTATAAGTATTGTCAATAGTTCCCCGCCCTAGATTCGAACTAAGATTCCCAGATCCAAATTCTGGTGTCCTGCCATTGGACGAACAGGGATAAGCGGAAGATGTAGGATTCGAACCTACGGTGAGATTTAACTCCCACGATCAGTTAGCAACCGATTGCTTTAGACCTCTCAGCCAATCTTCCT
>CAZDRR010000045.1:0-4716 GCA_964507955.1 uncultured Candidatus Saccharibacteria bacterium
CCTTTTATTTACACGACCAATCTGCTATAATCGCCTTATTATGACAGGAACAGAAATTCGTCAACGCTTTCTAGATTTTTTTAAAAAAAGAGGCCACACAATAATTCCATCTGCATCACTTATTCCAGAAAACGATCCTTCAGTTCTTTTTAATACTGCAGGTATGCAACCACTTGTTCCATATCTTATGGGTCAATCACATCCATCTGGTTCAAAACGTCTTGTTGATGCACAAAAGTGTGTACGAACAAATGATATTGATGAAGTAGGAGATAATACACATCTTACTTTTTTTGAAATGCTTGGTAATTGGTCTCTTGGAGATTATTTCAAAGAAGAAGCAATCTCTTGGAGTTTTGAATTTCTTACATCAAAAGAAGAGGGTCTCGGACTTGATGTTAAAAGATTGTACGTAACTGTATTTGAAGGGGATGAAAATGCTCCACGAGATACAGAATCATATGAAATCTGGAAAAAGATTTTTGAAGCACAAGGTCTTGATGCAACAAAGAGAATATTTTTTAAAGATGCAGATTCAAATTGGTGGAGCCCTGGAGACAATGGTCCATGTGGCCCTGATACTGAAATGTTTTATGATGTAACTGGCACTCTTACCGAAGGACTTACATTTGAAGAATTTATACAAGCTGATGATGAACAAAAAATTGTAGAAATTTGGAATGATGTCTTCATGGAATATGAAAAGAAAGAGGGGAAAGTAATTGGTAAGCTTTCTTCTAAAAATGTAGATACAGGATCAGGTCTTGAACGAGTTACTGCTGTTGTACAAGGTAAGAATAATGTATTTGAAACAGATTTATTTTCTCCTATTTTTGAAACAATTAATACAAAGAAAACAAAAACAGATATAAAAGCAGAGCGGATTATTGCTGACCATATGCGTGCTGCAACATTTCTTATTTCTGATGGAGCAACACCATCAAATACTGATCAAGGATACATCTTGAGAAGATTAATACGAAGAGCTGTTCGATATGCTGATACTCTCGGTATTCAAGTAGGTGAATTAAAAAATATTGTTCCTGTAATAATTTCTACATATTCAAATCAATATCCAAATTTAAAAATTCACGAACAAAAAATATACGAAACAATAGAAAGAGAAGAAACACAATTTAGAAAAACATTAGATAAAGGAATTAAACATTTTGAAAAACTTCCAGAAGGAAATATCTCAGCACATGATGCATATCTTCTTTTTACTACATACGGATTTCCGATTGAATTTACAAAAGAACTCGCACAACAAAAGGGTGTCTCAGTTGATGTGGAAGGTTTTGCTATTGAAATGAAAAAACATCAAGAAGAATCACGAAAGGGAGCAGAGCAAAAATTTAAAGGTGGACTTGCAGATCATTCTGATAAGGTTGTTCAATATCACACTGCAACACATCTTATGCTCGCAGGACTTCGTAGAGAACTTGGAAAGGATATTCATCAAGCAGGTTCAAATATTACAGAAGAAAGACTTCGATTTGATTTTACAAATCAAACAAAGGTTGAAGCAGATGTACTCAAAAAAGTTGAAGACTTTGTAAATCAAGTTATATCAGTTGATGCACAAGTTACAACTGAAATTCTTGATAAACAAGTAGCACATGATGACCCAACGATAGAAGGAAGTTTCTGGGAAAAATATCCAGATAAGGTAACAGTGTACACAATTACAGGTCCTGACGGAACAGTATATTCAAGAGAATTGTGTGGAGGTCCTCATGTTTCAAAAACATCAGACATAAAAGGTGTGTTTAAAATAGTAAAAGAAGAATCATCTTCTGCTGGTGTACGAAGAATAAAAGCTGTACTTGAATAATATATGAATAAAAAATCTACATATACTCCACCTCAAAAATATTTAGAGAAATATGCACAGGTACTTGTTAATTTTGCTCTTGGAAGTGGGAAAGGAATTAAAAAAGGAGATACAATTGCTGTATTTGCAAATGAATATTCAAAACCACTCTATATAGAAGTTCTTAAAGCAATTTGGAAATCAGGTGGTCATGTCATTTCAAAATACGAACCAATTAATGAACCATGGTTTAAATTTGATAAAGATTTTTATGAACATGCCCATGATCATCAAATAGATTTTTTTCCTGAAAAATACTACAAAGGTCTTATTGATCAAATAGATCATAGCTTATTTATTATTTCTGATACAGATAAAAAATCTCTTCAAGGTGTTGATTCACAAAAAATAATGCGACGAAGTGCTGCACGTAAACCATATATGGAGTGGAGAAATGAAAAAGAAGCTCAAGGAAAATTTAGTTGGACACTTGGGTTATATGGAACTCCTGCAATGGCAAAAGAGGCAGGCCTTAGTGAAAAAGAATATTGGAATCAAATTATAAAATCATGTTTTTTGGATACAGAGAATCCAATTGCGGTGTGGAAAGATTTATATAAAAATCTAGAGTCATATAGAAAAAAATTAAATAAATTAAAAATACAAAAAGTTCACATACAAGGAGAGGACATTAATTTATTTGTTCAACTCGGTTCAGATAGACAATGGCTTGGAGGACGGGGTGCAAATATCCCAAGTTTTGAATTATTTGTTTCTCCTGATTGGAGAGGAACAGATGGATGGGTACGATTTAATCAACCATTATATGTACATGGAAATTTAATTGAAGGAATTGAACTATGGTTTGAAAAAGGTTTAATTGTAAAAAGTAAAGCAAAAAAGAATGAGAAGATGCTTAAGAGTTTGATTGCAACTAAGAATGCAGACAAGATAGGAGAGTTTTCACTTACTGATAAAAGATTTTCAAAAATAAACAAATTTATGGCGGAGACTTTGTATGATGAAAACTTTGGAGGAAAGTATGGAAACACTCATATTGCAATAGGGGCTGCATATCGAGATTCTCATGTTGGAGATATCGCAAATGTAACAAAAGAAGAATGGGAGAAATTAGGATTTAATGATTCTTCTGTGCATACAGATATTATTTCAACTTCAAATAGAACAGTTACTGCATATTTGCCAAATGGTAAAACAAAAGTGATTTATAAAGACGGAGAGTTTTGTATATAAATGAAAAGGCCCCCATATTTCAGAGGGCACTTTGTTCGAGTTGTTTGAGTTTGTCCCAGTATTTGGGATGGATTTCATGAAGATGTTCTCGATGGATTATTGAGACGAACCATCCGTGATGTTGCCACATGATTTTTTCAATCTCTGCGGCTTGTTCCGGATAAGCTTCGCCCCAAGGGAGAATCCTGCCATCAGTGCATTTCACCTTCCAATAGTTCACCTTTGATTTTGTCGCAGATGGCCATTGATAGATGAGACCACACTTTTGATCATTAGATTCTTTTTGGACATAGCGACGTGCAAGTTCAAGTGATGTGAATTCATACGTCATGCCTAACGCTCCGTTGTGCAGATACGAAGGATTATAGCCTGTTGTCTCAAAAATTTTCCACCAAATTGCATTTTCATCCGATAGTTCGCCAATGAACTGGTTGTGTCCAAGAATATTTTCTTCAAGCAGCAGTTTGACCATTCGAATTCCTAGGAGGTATTCGATGTTCCGTGTCTGCCGATTGTAGTAAAGAATTCTGAACATGATTGCTCGCACTCGCAAGAAAGTGTGAAGACGTTCCGCGTTGGTGAACACAAGGTTACCTTCGCTGTCAGTCTCAACATCTTCCCATAAGAGTGCAAAGTCTCCATTATCCTGGCGATACTTGTAAACTTCTTCAAGAAGAAGTTGGTCCTCGGGGTCTTCGTAGTGTTCTCCACATTCGGGTGGAGGACACATTCCGAAGAATTCAAGGAACATTGAGAGGTCACGTGCGGTGTATGCGAGGGTGTCCGCAAAGTCGCGGATTTGGCAGAGGAGACCATTTTTCTCCTGACAGATGCGTATCGGTTCCTCGGGTTTTATGCCAAGTTCTTCACACATCTTCAAGTAGGGTTTGTGATTCATAAGAGTGGACAATTGCTCGTCCTCATCATACTTCTCATAATTCACAAACTTCATAAGGTCTCCACATGATGGAGTAAACGCATCGTGTATAGCAAGGGCAATCGTGAGTGCTAGTAGGTCGTTTCCAGCAACCTTTGTGTTGTGAGCACAGAGCAATCCAATGGATATTACGTCATATGTGTGCATGAAGCGAGTGTGACGAAAATCAATAGAATGCTGGTTGCTCCCTTGTTTGACAGGGAAGCAGAGAAGGGAGAGTTGTTTTATGCTTTGCAAACGGTGCAAATCAACAACCCAACTCTGTTGGTGTTCAAGACCATGATTTCCTTCAAGCCATATGAGACCTCCTGTGTATGGAAGCCAACAACGGGCCATGACAGATGGGTGGTCAGTGGTGTACAAACTACCAAAATTTCCCGAGCCTACGAGCATGGTGCCTAGACGGATGACACCTAGTTTGCGAATTTTTTTTGCGGTTATTCTTCCGCGTTTTATTTCGCTTGCTATTTTTTTCAACCCTTTTTTGCACCTGTGGACCTCTTCAATCTCAAATTCAGGTTTTCCAAATCTCATAATGTGGGGGTCAGTTCGGAAAAACATTACAATATAATCTACTTTTTGTAAAGTATTACATAAAAATATTTTTATCTAAGAATGGTGATAACTCAAATAAAAACAGAACAAAAATTTGTATAATAAATGTATTAGAAGTTAATTTATTTTTTTATGAATTTATTTATTCGTTGTTTTT
>CAZDRR010000045.1:4816-6657 GCA_964507955.1 uncultured Candidatus Saccharibacteria bacterium
GTTGCAAATGGACTTACTCCTGCAACAGGATATTTCGGAGCAAAATCAAGAGCAAAATATAATGAACTTGTAAATAAAATATCTTCAACTACTCCTACTCCGATAATAACAACCCCTTCTTCTAACGTTTCAAATTCAAGTACCGTAACAAATTCATCAAGGCAAAAAGAAGCTGAGACTTTAATCAAAAAAGCAATTAGCGCAGTAGAAGATGCTGATGATCAAATTGATGATGCACGTGATGATGGAAAAGATATCGGTGCGGCAGATGAAAACCTTGATGATGCTAGAACAGATTTATTTGATGCAGTAGATTCATATTTTGCAAAAAATTATGATAATGCTGTTAAGTATGCAGATAAGGCGTATGACAATGCGATGGATGCATATGAGGACGCTGGCGGAGAAACAGATGAGGATGAAGCAGATAATACAATTGATGATGCTGATGACGCAATTGGTATTGCTGAAGATAAGATAGATGCTGCTGATAATGATGGTGAAGATGTTGATGAGGCTGAAAATTTGTTGAATGAAGCAAAAGATAAACTAGAAGAAGCCGAAGCTGCGTTTGATGATGAGGATTATGAAGAAGCAATCAACCTTGCAGAAGAAGCAGAAAATCTTGCGGATGATGCAGTGGATGCCATCGGGGAAAATAGTGATAAAGATGAAGCGAAGGACGCAATAAAAGATGCAAAGCGAGCAATTTCAGATGCTGAAGATGAAATTGATGATTCTAATAAAAATACAACATCTGCAGAGAAATTGTTAAAAAAAGCAAAAACTTCTTTACAAGATGCTGAAGATGCATATGACGATGAAGAATATACAGATGCAACAGATTATGCAAATGATGCGGAGAATTATGCAAATGATGCTGTAGATGAATTATAAAAAATTAAAAAGGTGCGCCCGAAGGGCGCACCTTTTTAATTTAACAAACAATACGATATACTATTTTTAAATGAGCAAAATAAAAACTAATACACAAAAATTTTCTATTATAAAACGAGCAAAAAGTTTTACTCATGCAGGAAGAGGTATATGGATTTTTGTTAAAACAACACACAATGCTTGGATACATATTTTGATCCTTTTATGTGCAATAATCTTAGGTTTTTATTTTAACATTTCTCGTTTTGATTGGTTTCTATTAATTTTTGCAGGAGGATTTGTACTTGTTGCAGAAGCAATTAATACCGCTATTGAGATTGATATAGATCTGACTTCTCCCGATTATCATCCATATGCACGAGATACAAAGGATGTTGCTGCAGGGGCCGTTCTCATAGCTTCTGCAACAGCTTTAATTATAGGTTTCCTTATTTTTGGACACTATTTTGTTGAGTTACTTAAAACACTTCTATAAGGTTTTGTTTTCCCCATATCATTATAAAAAGTATTGAAAATAGATGCTATAATAATGAAGACATGAGTCCAAGAAAAAAGAAAAAACTAACTCTATTTGATATTTCAAAAAAACTTGTTCAATCTATTCCTACAGAAGTTTTTCGAATTACTGTTGCAATTATAGTTGTCTTGGGGCTTACATGGGGAATTGCAAAAGCAACAGAAAATGAACTTGAATCTGCAACAGATAATTTTAGTGTAATAGGAACAGTATCATCTATTTCTGATGAAACATTATCTCTTATTGATGCAAGGGGTACTGATACTAAAGAAGAAGAATTATATAATTTAAACATTACTTATTTAGATAGGGTTGAAACGAAAGAATATCAACCACTTATTATTTCAGATATTAAACCAGGAGATACTATAGTTGCACAAGGTGTAACCAATGGAACAAAGTTTTTTATTAAGAGAATTGTTTCTTT
>CAZDRR010000046.1:0-6461 GCA_964507955.1 uncultured Candidatus Saccharibacteria bacterium
CAAAGAGAGAGTGGATAGAGGTATATAATGCTGGTTCTACAAATATAGATTTGAGTACATATTTTTTATTTGAAAATAACGTATTTCATAAATTAGTTGCTCAGAGTAGCACTATTATCGCACCAGGAGAATATGCGATTATTGCAGATTCAATTGCAGAGGTTATTGCAGAGTATAAAGAATTTATAGGGAAGATATTTGATAGTACATTTTCTTTAAATAATACTGGAGAGACGCTATCAATTGCTAATTCAAATAAGGAGATTGCAGACACTACTGTATATACAAGTCAAATGGGTGCAAATAATGATGGTAATTCGTTACAAATTAACGAAGGTGAAATTATAAGTGCAGGACCAACCTTTGGTTTTGAAAATAAGACAGAGTCTGAGTCACCTGCAACATCAGAGGATAATTCTACAAGTACACTTCCGGGTGGAAGTTCTGCTTCTTCTAATACATCTTCACATACTCAACAAGAGAGTATATCGACATATACTGCAAGTTCTCAATTTAAGATTGGAATTGGAAGAGATAGAGTTGTTTCAACTAATACTCCAATTGAATTCTTTGTTCAAATATCAAAAGCAGATATTAATCCTCGTATATCTTGGAATATGGGTGATTTTACAACAATGAAGGGTAAGAAAGTTAATCATACATATATGTATGAGGGTATATATGAGGTTATCGCACAGGCATATCATGACGGATATACTTCAGTTTCAAGAACACAAGTAGTTGTGGGTGTTCCTAATTTATCTATTACACAAGCATCCTCAACCCTTATTATAAGGAATAATTCAAAAAATGAGATTAATATTGGAAATTTTAGATTTAATTTCATGAATGGTGATTCTTATATAATTCCTCAAAATACTATTATTACTGGGAATACGGAGATAAGAAAGAATCTGGAAGAAAAACAAGTTGTGCAGGAATTTGTGTATCCAAATGGTGAAATATATAAGAGGTTTGATACAATATAAAGGTGATGTAATATCACTCGTTTCATTATTACAGGTAATCCTTTTAGATTTTATGGAAGCATTAGAGAAATTATTCGGTAGCTCTGCGCGAGTTAAAACATTAAAATTCTTTTTATTCAATACAGGAGAGATTTTTGAAAAAAATACTATTAGTTCACGAACCAAAGTTTCATCCTCAAATCTACAAAAAGAGCTTAATCTTCTTGAAAAGATAGGTTTAATTAAAAAGAAGAATTTTTTTATAACAAAAGAAAGCAGGGGTGGAAAACTTCAAAAGATAAAAACAAAAGGATATGAAACGGTGATTGAACATAAACTATTTGCTTCACTTCAGAACTTGCTCGTAAAAAACAGCCCAATGTCTTCAAACGCACTTGTTCAAAGATTAAGTAGACATGGTAAATTGAAACTTGTTATTGGTGCAGGTGTATTTATTCAAGATACTGATAGTAGGATCGATTTACTTATTGTTGGTGATGAAATAAAAGAAAATACGCTCAAAAATACAATAGAAGTTTTAGAATCTGAGATTGGAAAGCAATTAAGATATACGGTTCTGACTGTTCAGGATTTTAAATATCGCTTAGGGGTCTATGACCGACTTGTAAGGGATATTTTGGATTATCCACACCAGATATTCTTAGATAAAATAGGTGTCTAATTATTGATATAATAAATATAGAGTTGTCAGAAGGGGGTAGTGTCACCCCGAACTTGTTTCGGGGTCTCGTAATTCTTTAAGAAAAATCCAAGAACAAGTCCGGGATGACATTATTCTTAATATGATAACGATTATAAATTTTAATAATTTAATTTAAAACATATGGCATTTGAAAGTCTGAAATTGGCACTTACTGATGCGTTCAGTAGTTTGCTTATAGGGGTTGTGAGTTTTATTCCAAAATTAATAGTTGCAATTGTTGTTGTAATTTTGGGATGGGTTGTAGGGGCAGCTTTGTCAAAACTTATTAATCAAATCTTTAAAGCACTCAGAATTGATACAGCTCTTGAAGCAGCTGGAGCAAAACAGCTTGTACACAAAGCTGGCTTTAATCTCAATTCAGGATTATTTGTAGGGGAGCTCGTAAAATATTTTGTAGTTGTTGTGTCTGTAATGGCAACACTAAGTATTCTTGGATTAAGTGATGTGAATATGTTCCTACAAGGGATTGTACTTGGATATCTTCCACAAGTGATTGTTGCAGTCCTTATTCTTGTGGTTGCAATTGTTCTATCAGAAGTTATGCGAAAGGTTGTTGTTGCAGCAGCAAAAGCAGCTGGAGTACACAAAGCAGGACTTCTTGGTTCAATCACTAAGTGGTCAATTTGGATCTTTGCTATTCTTGCAGCGTTGTTTCAACTTAATATTGCTGCAACATTCATTCAAACACTCTTTACAGGAGTAGTTGTAGCATTCTCAGTTGCACTAGGTCTTGCATTTGGACTTGGAGCAAAGGATACAGCAAAAGAAATTATTGAAGATATTAGAGCTGAAATTAAGCGATAATTAGAGTTTGGTTTATCAAAGAAAAGGCAGGCCCGAAGGGCCTGCCTTTTCTTTTTCCAATACCTTCCCTTATTTAAGGGGTCTTTTCGTGCTTTTAATATCGAAATACCTAGTTTTTTTATGGAGTCTGGGTGCCTGAAAGGCGGGTCCCACGACATAAAAAAACTAAGTATTTCGGTGTGCAAAGAAAAGGGGGTTTCTACTGTTGACATTCTTTTCAATCTGACTATAATAGCACTTACACGATGTTGAATTTTTTAAGAAGAATAAAGGTGACGGTCTTGTAAAGAGGGTGTTAAACTCACTTCAAAAGACTGCCACCTGCAGTCTTTTTTAGAACAGAAACTCGTGAGTTCGTTGACAATAAAATATACAAAAATAAGAGTCAAAGTAGTCAATTAATTTTCACAAATAAATTGATGCAAGTAGATAAAAGCTAAGACAAAAAGTTATGTGGTGGTTTTAAGATTTCCTAATAGGAAATTAAGAGCATATAGTGGATGCCTTGGCTTCTAGAGGCGATGAAAGACGTGGTATGGCTGCGATAAGCTTCGGGGAGGTGCCTAACAACCTTTGATCCGGAGACATCTGAATGGGGCAACCCAGCTGAGCAAACCTCAGTTACCCAATCTTGTAAAGAGAGCGGGAGCGAACCTTGGGAAGTGAAACATCTCAGTACCAAGAGGAAAAGAAAAAAAGTTCCGTAAGGAAAAGATTTCCTAAGTAGCGGCGAGCGAAAAGGAATGAGCCCAAACCGTACGTATTTATATGTACGGGGTTGTAAGACGATAATATATTCCAGTACTCTATTTCCTACTTCCAGCAATGGAAATAGGGATAAAGTACTGGATAATGGTTACAAATTGATTAGCTAGTGGAACTTTCTGGAAAGAAAGACCCTAGAGGGTAATAGTCCCGTACGCGAAAGCGAATCAACCATTTTTATTGTTCTTGAGTAGCTCAGGACATGAATAGCCTGAGTGAATCTGCCAGAACTAACTGGTAAGGCTAAATACTCTAGAAGACCGATAGTGAACAAGTACCGTGAGGGAAAGGTGAAAAGTAGTCCGGAAGGACGGTGAAATAGACCTGAAACTATATGTTTACAAGGAGTAGGAGCGGACTTGATCCGCGACTGCGTGCCTATTGAAGAATGAGCCAACGAGTTAATGTATGCTGCTTGGTTAAGCCCTAAAGGGGTGAAGCCGCAGGGAAACCGAGTATGAATAGTGCGTTTGTAGTATACATTAGACCCGAAGCCAGATGAGCTTACCATGGGCAGGGTGAATCCTGCCGAAAGGCAGGAGGAGGCCCGAACCGGTTGGTCGTGCGACTCCTTCGGATGACCTGTGGTAAGGAGTGAAAAGCTAATCGAATCTGGTAATAGCTGGTTCTCTCCGAAACAGCTTTAGGGTTGGCGTCAAATGTTCCTTTTGGGGGTAGAGCACTGGAAGGTTTTAACAGGGAGAAATCTCGTAAAACCTATCAAACTCCGAATACCAAAAGTCAAGAGTTTGGCAGTTAGACTCCGGGGGCTAAGCTCCGGTGGTCAAAAGGGAAACAGCCCAGATCTACAACTAAGGTCCCAAAATTCATGCTAAGTGCGCTTAAGGCTGTGGGATTTCTCTGACAATGAGGATGTTGGCTTAGAAGCAGCCATCATTTAAAGAAAGCGTAACAGCTCACTCATTCAGAGATCCTGCGCCGCAAATAATCGGGGCTAAGCATGATACCGAAGTTTAGGGATCAGTAATCCTCCGGGAGAACTGATCGGTAGGAGAGTATTCGTAACCGCGTTGAAGCCAAAGGGGTGACCCATGGTGGAGCGTTGCGAAGTAAGAATGTTGGCACAAGTAACCACAATGCAGGTGAAATCCCTGCACACCGAAAGACTAAGGATTCCTTTTCAATGGTAATCAGAGAAGGGTTAGTCGGGACCTAAGGGGATGGTGAAAACCGAACCCGATGGACACATGGTTAATATTCCATGACTTCGATATATTTCGATGGAGTGACGGCAAGTTGTACTTTATGCGTATTATTGGATTTACGTTCGTGTTATGAGGAATACTGTTAGGCAAATCCGGCAGTAGGGGTAACCCAATTCCAAGTAAAGCGAAAATGGCATCTTCGGATGACCAAATATAAAGGAGCACATGTCCAAGAAAAACTTCTAAGGTTAGATATATTGAACCCGTACCATAAACCGACACAGGTAGTCAGGTCGAGCAGACCAAGGTGAACGAGTGAGAGGTCTCCAAGGAACTCGGCAAAAAAGCAGCCGTACCTTCGGAATAAGGCTTGCCCATAGCAATATGGGCCGCAGCGAAAGACTCCCCCGCGACTGTTTATCAAAAACACAGCTCTCTGCGAAATCGTAAGATGATGTATAGAGGGTGACGCCTGACCAATGCCAGAAGGTTAAATGTGGTCGGTCTATGGTTTTTTCCATAGGCTGGCGCTGCATAAGCCCTGGTGAATGTCGGCCGTAACTATAACGGTCCTAAGGTAGCGAAATTCCTTGTCTGGTAAATTCAGACCTGCACGAATGGCGTAACGATGGGGGAACTGTCTCGGAGACTTGCTCGGTGAAAATACAGTGCCGGTGAAGATGCCGGCTACCCGCAATTAGACGAAAAGACCCCAGAAGCTTTACTGCAGCTTGGTATTGATTATATGTCCTCACTGCGCAGCATAGGTAGGAGGCTTTGAAGTGTTCCTTCCGGGGAACATGGAGCCGTCAGTGAAATACTATCCTTTGAGGGGATATAATCTAACCAGTAGGGAAAAACCCTATTGAGACAGTATCTGGTAGGCAGTTTTAGTGGGGCGCTACCCTCCCAAAAAGTAACGGAGGGGCCTATAAAGATTCCCTAGGCGCGAATGGAAACCGTGCCGATAGTGTAATGGCATAAGGGAGTCTGACTGTGAGACGTACAAGTCAAGCAGACACGAAAGTGGAGCATAGTGAACCGAGAGTTACCATTAGATGGTGCTCGAGATTATCGGATAAAAGTTACTCTGGGGATAACAGGCTGGTACTGCCTAAGCGTCCATAGCGACGGCAGTGTTCGGCACCTCGATGTCGGCTCATCTTATCCTGGGGCTGGAGAAGGTCCCAAGGGTTTGGCTGTTCGCCAATTAAAAAGGTACGCGAGCTGGGTTCAGACCGTTTAGAATCTAAATAAATATATTTATTTGGTTTTGGATTTTAAACAGTCTGAACCCGTGACAAAGAGGAGAGACAAACAAAGACACGGCGGCTACAACAAGTAATCGTTGTAAGACAAGTTAACTATATCGGTAAAACCCAAACAATTAGGTTGAGGGCAATACCGAGGGAACTTCTATAAAATTAGAAGACCCGTAGAGACTACACGTTAACCATCGCAGATGAACGCGCGATGAAGATATAGTCCAATCCACATAGTAATATGTGAAAAACCTTTCATATTATAAACGCTAGTATGAATTGAATTAGATGCGTGAGACAGGTTGGTCTCCTATCTATTGCGGGCGTTGATTCTTGAAAAGAGTTCTCCTTAGTACGAGAGGACCGGGAGGAACTGACCTCTGGTGTACCGGCTGTCATGCCAATGGCAACGTCGGGTAGCTATGTCGGGAACGGATAACCGCTGAAAGCATCTAAGCGGGAAGCCGACTTTAAGATTAGGAATCGTTTGAGGACCCTGAGAGATGATCAGGTAGATAGGTGTTACGTGTAAGCACAGCAATGTGTTCAGCGAAGACATACTAATTATCCGATCCTATTAGGAAATCTGACAATCACCGTTAACTTTTCAAAAGTTATTATCTACGTATTTTGACCATTTGTATATTTTATTCAATGAATGCAGAAAGACTTTGAGTCTTCTGTCTTGGTGGTTCGGCGACGGGGGTACACCCGATCTCATTCCGAACTCGGAAGTTAAGCCTGTCAGCGCCGATGGTAGTCCATTACGGGC
>CAZDRR010000047.1:0-3374 GCA_964507955.1 uncultured Candidatus Saccharibacteria bacterium
ATAACAATTTTTACAGACGGAGCTTCAAGTGGAAACCCGGGTCCAGGAGGGTGGGGCTCTATAATATCTTTTGAAAGAGAAGTAACCGAACTCGGTGGTTATGAAGAAAGAACCACAAATAACAGAATGGAACTCAAAGCAGTACTTGAGGCCTTGAAGTTTGTAATTGAGCAGCATAAAAATAACTTACCTATTACCCTTTACACGGACTCTAGTTATGTAGCAAACGGAATAACCACTTGGATAAAGGGTTGGCAAAAAAGAAATTGGACTAATCAAGCAGGAGATCAAATCGCAAATATTGATATTTGGAAGGATATGGCGGAGGTCCTTAAAGATGTCTCAGTAAAAGTTATTCAAATTAGCGGACATTCTGGTATTCCTGGGAATGAAAGAGTTGATGAAATTGCAACAGGGTACATCAAAGAAGATAAAGTGTATTTGTATCATGGTCCGCTTGACGGGTATACCGTAGATATTTCTCATACAAAAGTAGACGTAGGTGCAAAGAAGGAAAAAGATAGAAAAAAAGGTAAAGCATATTCGTATGTGAGTTTAATTGGAAATGACTTTATGGTGCATTACACGTGGGATGAATGTAAAAAAAGAGTGGAGGGTGTAAAGGGTGCAAAATATAAAAAGGCTTTATCTAAGGAAGATGAGGATATGATTAAGAGAAGCTGGGGAATTAAGTAATGGAAAAGCGATGGACCCGAAGGGTCCATCGCCATTTACCAACGGTCTTTGAGTATTTCTGTAATTAATCTTGCAAGTGGAACACATAGTCCGATCACAAGAAAAGAAATAAAAATCCCAAGTCCTGTTCCAAAATCAATAATGTACGAGTTCATCGGAACAATTTTAAAAGGATGACACTCATGTTTATATAAAGAAAAGATTTTTCATATATAAAGAATATTCTATGTTTTATTTCTTTATATTGGTATTTTGGGCACATGGTACACATCGGTATTTTATTTTTGTTTGGAATAACATGTTTTTCAATTGTTTTTGCAAATCAAATGTATGGGTATGTGTTTTTTATTACTTTTATTCTATTTCTTCTTGTTGGATATAGAATTTTATATATAGAAAAAAGACCAGTTGTTATTTCGATAATCCTTTTAGTAAGTGGAGTACTGTTATTTTTTTATGTTACGCATACTGTTTTAAAAGAAAAAGAAAGATATCAAACAGGTTTTATTACAGTATCAGAATCTGTAACAGGAATGATTTCTGAATTTCCTTCGTATAGATTTTCAAATAATCAGTATATTGTCTCGATGGATAATTCAAATACAAAAATACTTGTATACACTCAACCGTATCAAAAATTTTCATATGGAGAACATGTGCAAATATCAGGTAAAGCAAAAGATGTGAGAGGAGAAGATGGCTGGGAAAGATATTATGAAAGTTTAGGTGTGCAATATGTCTATTTATATCCATCGATAAATTCATTTGGAATTCAAATCGAGGCTCTATTTCAAAAAGTTAAATTAAATTTGTTTATATTCAAAATGTATATACGAAGAATTGTACTTAAAAACTTTTCTTCACATGCGACTGCTTTGATTTTAGGAATGTTACTTGGAGAGAAGAGTGAATTGTCACCAGAAGAAAAAAATATGTTTAATTACGCTGGCATAAGTCATATTCTGGTTGTTTCTGGATATAATATCTCGCTTGTAATTTCTTTATTTTTTATAATATTTAGATTCTTTTCTCGATATATTAGAACATTTATCTCGTTCGGAGCAATTGTACTATTTGTACTTTTGGTCGGCGCGGACGACTCTGTCGTCCGTGCCGCTATAATGGGAAGTATTATTATTTTTGCACAACTCTTTCATAAAAAATCGAGCGCAATACATACACTTTTTCTTGCAGGCTTACTTATGCTACTTGTCCAACCAAATTCACTCTTTGATATCGGATTTCATCTTTCGTTTATTGCGACATTTGCAATTCTTACTATGCCACAACAAAGTAAAGTTCCAGAATATGTTTTTACAATCATCTGGATATTTATGTATATGTCCATTTATACTTTATATCTTTCTGAACGAATTTCTTTTGTAGGAATTATTTCAAACAGTATGATATTAGGTATTGTCCCTCTGTTTATGTTGATATCTACTTTTTCTATTTTGTTATGTATTTTAAAAATATATATTGTGATTGATCAGTTTGTTATAGAAAATTTTACACAATATATTTTTATAGTTACACATTTTGTTCAAAAGATTCCTTCTTTTCAATATCAAATATCACCACATATTGTTGCGGTGATATATGTTTGTGTATTAAGTTTTGTATTATTTTTAAATAATAGATATACAACAAGAGAATTTATTGAGAAACACTATCAAAAATTTGTTCCACATAGGACCAATTAATTTGTGAAAGATAATCGTCTATATACTGAGGCTTTCCACTTGGTTTGTAGTCTGCAACAAATGAGTGTTCCCACATATCTAGTGTAAGGATAGGAATGAGTCCAACAAGATGTCCAAGATGTTGTTCATCAACCCAACTATTCAAGAGTGAATTTGTTGTTTTATCATAATATAGAATTGACCAACCGATGCCTCGTGTCTTTGCGAGAGTTTTAAAATCAGCGAGCCATGCATCAAATGAACCAAATTGTTCTGCTATTTTTGAATATAATTTTGAAGAAGTGTTAGAAGTAGTTGCTTCGCCTTCGAGTGCACCAAAGTACAATTCATGATTCCTCATTCCATCAAATTCAAAACCAAATCGTCTTCGGGCTTCTGATAACTCGTATGCAGAATCAGTATTTTCTTTTAGGGATTCTATTTTTGAGAGAATAAGATTTGCATGCTTTACATATCCTTCGTACAGCTTGATATGTTCTGTAATTGTTGTCTCTGATAATCCTTGTAATGGTCGTATTTTGAATTGTTTTGCTGTAAATTGTGTCATAAGTAGAGTATAACATGGTGTGATATACTGAAAACCGTGAGAATTAAAAACTTTCTAATAGACACTCTTGCACTAAATATATTTATTATATTTGTTGCTTTTTTTGTTGAAGTTGTCTTTTCTGGAATAGCTTTCTCTATTTTTTGGAAAGGAAGGTTATTAATGGTCATTCCTAACACTCTTACTGTTGCCCCATATTCAAAAACAAGAGTATTTTTCGATAAAAAACTTTCTAGTATAAAAAATATTCAAGTGAAAAATATAATACGCGACACTCTTGTTTTTGTTTTGTATCGAGTTCCTCTTGTTTTTATTGTTTTATATGTGTTAGGAACAGACATTAGAAAAATAATCACTGCATGTATTGTGTCAACTTTAATATCAGGATTTACAGGAAGACCGTACGGTATATTTCTTGATTGGTTTAG
>CAZDRR010000047.1:3474-6401 GCA_964507955.1 uncultured Candidatus Saccharibacteria bacterium
AAACTCCGAGTATATTTTCTTGATGTAGGACAAGGGGATTCGGCACTTATTAGGTACCCAACAGGGGAACATCTGCTTATAGATACAGGTAAAGATTCAAAGGTATTTAGATCATTAGATAAGGCGCTGCCTTGGTATAATAAGACGATTGATTATGTTTTGCTTACACATGGAGACTTAGACCATATTGGTGCGATGATGGATATTCTTGAAAGATATAAAGTTAAGAAAGTATTTGTAAGTGAGTTTTTTGGAAAAATAGAGGTAGAACAAAAGATTCTTGAAGAACTCAAAAAAGAAAATGCAACAGTAGAAGTTTTAAAACAGGGTGATGTAATTACATTTGGTACTGAAATTCAAAATAGCTTGAGAATTATTCATCCAGACTCAAATTGTTTTAGCATATATAAAAACGAAAATGATTGTTCGCTTGTTGGTTTGCTTACTTATGGAAAACAAACCTTCCTTTTTACAGGAGACATAGGTAAAGAAGTAGAAAAACAGATTATTAGTTATGTTCCAAGCCCTCTAACTGTCCTAAAGGTCGCACATCATGGTTCAAAGAATTCTAGTAATGAAGAATTTATTTCAAAAATTAAACCACAATATTCTATTATCTCAGTAGGTGAAAATAATTATGGACATCCTGCACCAGAGGTTATTTCAATACTTCAAAATGCATCTTCAAGTATATGGAGTACCAAAGAGGCGGCCACAATAGTGGCCGCCTCAGACGGAACTTCTATAGAAGTTAAGAAATTATTTGATCAAGCCCGCTTTTTTCAAAGTAGTGTATGCTCCGTTCTTCTTTATAGTTTTGAGACCCCGTGTTGATACGGTTACTTTAATCGCTTTTCCAAGTTCAGGAACAAAAACCTTCTTATCTTGAAGATTCACTTGTCTTCGTCTTTTTCCTGTCGGATTAAATTGAGTGGCTCGGGTTCGGTTTGAGTATCCACCTCCTACTTGAGACTTACTTTTTGTTATTGGACAAACTTTCATGATATTGATTTAGTTATGTTTTGCTATGTTACCATAATTCTTTTATAATGCAATAACAATGACAGCAATAGGAATATTTTCAATTATAGTGCTTATTTTTTCAGTAATAGTTCATGAGGTAGCACATGGGTATACCGCCTATAAATTTGGCGATTTAACAGCAAAATATCAAGGAAGACTCACTTTCAATCCAATTAAACATATTGATCCTTTGGGTTCTATAATTCTTCCTTTTATCATGTCTCTTCTTCCTGGGGGACTTATCTTGGGTTGGGCTAAGCCTGTTCCTATAAATCCATATAATTTTAAAAATAGAAAACTTGGTGAATTTGCAACATCTTTTGCTGGACCTCTTTCAAATATTATTATTGCGACGGTATTTATTCTTGTAATCCGCTTTTCTGATGTTTTGGGTCTCAGTTCTGTTTTTGTTGAACTAAGTCTTGTTGTGGTGATGATAAACTCTGTTCTTGCATTTTTTAACTTAATTCCGATTCCTCCTCTTGATGGGTATAGGATTGTTGCATTACTTTTACCGCAAGAAACAGCTGATAAATTTGAATATATATCACAACGATTTGGGTTGTTCATTGTTTTATTTTTTGTTTTATTTCTCTGGAATCCAATATTTATGTTAATAGTTTCTCTTCTTGAAATTTTAACTGGGATAAAAATTTCTTAAAGATAAAAATAAATGGTGGACCCGAAGGGTCCACCATTTATTTTTGAACGAACTATCCACAAAATAAAAGCTATTTTTACTTTTTCTTTAAATATTTTTGATACAATGTAAGTAATGGATAATCTTTCAGAACAAAAATATTTATCTTCAAAAGATGCGGGTGCTATTTTGGGGTACACACATGACTATATTTCTCGTCTTTGTAGGCATGGAAAAATGTCTGGAATTCAAAAAGGAAGAGAATGGTATGTAACAAAAGAGGAATTAGAAGCTTTTAAAATGCGGCATGAGGTTGAGCTTGCAGAAAAAAAGAAAGAATTATCAAAGAAATTTTCTCAAATTCGTCTTGAAGCAGAAGCTCGTAAAAGAGCACTAAGACAACAGACGAACCATGCTATAAAAAAAGAAGACCGTATAGATTTTTCTAATAAAAAAATTAAAGTTGCACTACCAAAACAGTTCGTTGCTCTTGCTGTTCTTGCATTTTGTTTAATGGTTCCAACGATTGTCAATATTTTGGGGAATGAAGCATCAAATCCTCTTTTATCAAAGACTGATTCTCTCGAATATGTCTCATCAATAATAACTGATGGAATTCAATCTACGATTTATGAGCAATCAACTGTAGTACAACCAGTTGCTTCTGTTTTTGCTTTTATGCCATATCTTGCTGATGGTTACTGGGGGTTTTTTACAACAGCTGCACAACTTCCAAAAGAAACATACATAACATTTAGAAAAATAGGTGAAGGATATCTCGTTCTTTATCTTCTTCAAGGTCAGGCAATTTCAGAATCAGTTTCATCTTTAAACACAATGGGTGCAACAGTATTAAGGGGGTATGAACTAATCGGAGAGTCGGTATATCTTGGAGGGAAAGATATACTTCGTATATATTCCGAGATTCTACCTATTAAAAAAACATTTGAAACTACAATCAAATATCCTGCTCTTTATGTTTCAAATGTTGTTGAAGGTTTTAACTATGTACAACAAGATATTACTTCAGATACTGTTTCAAATTTCAGTACATCTTTAAATACTGTCTCATCCAGTGTTAAAAAAAATCTTTCTCTTAATCTTGCTTCAGTTCATACTACAGTATCTCAATTTGCACATGTTGCAGGCTCAATCATGGGTTCTTTATTTGAATTTAATCTTGTTAAAAAGGAGGCAAAGATTAAAGCAATTAGATTACAAGAATAAACAAGATGTTTAAACAAATAACAAAAAAATACATAAC
>CAZDRR010000048.1:0-6071 GCA_964507955.1 uncultured Candidatus Saccharibacteria bacterium
GGTCCACCAAATGATGAACCTCCTCGAGAACCACCTCGGTATCCACCTCGGTCGCCTCCTCTACTAAATGAAGAGGAACCTCCTCGTGATCGACTTTTTGAAAAACTGCCTGATCTTGAAGAACCTCCACTTCGTGGTTTGTTTTGATACATAGTTTGTATAAATAATTGAGAACACCCGCTTAGAGCGGATAATTCGTTGAATAATTTGTAAGGTAATGCCTCTTTGTAGTTTTCAAATAAAGACAAAATACCTTTACGTCTTCAACATGTTCTCTGAAGACAAAAACTAGCGAGATTTACTTACCAACCAAGAATACTATATAAAGACTAAAAGGTCAAACTAAGACTCTTTAAGAGCTCTCCATAACCATGTTGGCTCTTGCCCTATCGCCCAAGCAGAAAATCCTCTAAATTTATTCTTTTCTATAAGATCAAGCTTAGCAGCGATACTCTCTTCGCTTTCACACCAAGTTTTATATTCAACACCCTTTATAGTGTATTGATACCATTGTGCACCCAAGTTTTCATCATAACCCTTTTTCTTTTCTTTTCCTTTTGCATATTCTTTAAGAAGAAGTTTATGAGTAAGACTTCCTATACGAGTATTTGTTTCATTATTCCATTTCCAACAGTAGAGAGGTATTCCAAGAGAAATCTTTTCAGCAGGAACTTGTGTTGTCATGTAATCTAATATTTTTTCAACATATGGAAGAGACGCAACTGGACCAATTGAATACGGGTCGTCATACGACATAAGCGAAAGAAAATCAGAGTACTTTGCAATTTCTTTAAAATCATATCCTGAGCTCCAATCTTGATCTGTTGAATTTACATCATATGGTTTACTTCTTGGAATTACTGCAATACTAAACTGAAGATTGTTTTCTTGCATCTTTTTATATGTTTTCTTAACAAAAGCAGTATACATATCTCTATCAAGATGATTAATATTTTCAAAATCAAACTGCCAACCGATAAAATCATACTTTTTTGCTTCAGTTATCATAAACTTTATTATTTCATCTTGTGCATCTTCATTAAGAAGAATATCTGACATCAATACTTTATCGAAATTAGCATTTACCAAAAGTGGCATGGTTGGTGTATTTTTATTTTTTGCCTCTTTTAGAATTTTTGTGTTTGAAGGTTTTTTAACTTTTAAATCATATCCCACTGTGTATACTTGTGGAGCAATCACATCAACAGTAGACGCGTTTTTTTTATAATTAGTAAAACCATATGTATTATTAAAGAAATAAAATAAACCTTCCGCAGCAAAAGCGTTAGTTGGAATAGTAAATAAAGCAATTAAAATACTACTAATTAAGATTGAAATTTTTCTATTTTTTCCCATAAAATAAGTATACCATAAATGGTCCTTTTTATCAGAAAAATGTTATACTTAAACCATGGAATCAGAATTAAAACAACTTATAGAATTACAACAAAAAAAGATTGACGAAATTTATTCAACAATGGAAAAAATAAAAAAATATATGCAGTGGACTTTGATTGCTAGTATAGTTTTTTTTGTACTTCCATTGCTCGCTGCGATACTTATTATACCTTTTGCAATTAGTAGTTATACTTCTTCACTCAGTGGTCTTGGTTTATAAAAATGTATAAAAAAATTTTAAAACCTATAGTATTTAAATTTAATCCTGAAACTATTCATAAAATATTTGTACTACTAGGGATATTTCTCGGATCAAATCTATTTACTCGTAAATTAATAAGTTTAATTTATGGATATTCAGGAAAAGATATTTCAAAAAAAGTAGATGGGATTACCTACAAAACACCCATTATCTTAAGTGCAGGTTTTGATTATAACGGTAATCTAACTCAAATTCTTCCCTCTCTTGGTTTTGGAGGTGTTGAAGTTGGTTCGGTAACAGCAAAACCCTGTAAAGGAAACCAAAGTCCAACACTCACACGTTTACCTCATTCAAATGCAATTATTGTAAATAAAGGACTTAAAAATGATGGTGTAGATGTAATTATCAAAAAATTAAAAAAGAAAAAAAGATTTAAAGATTTTGTAATTGGGGTATCAATCGCAAAGACAAATAACAAAGAATGTGCTGATACTCAAGAAGCAATCAGAGATTATTGCTATAGTTTTACAAGATTAAATGAAGAAAATATTGGTGACTACTATACTATCAATATTTCATGTCCAAATGCTTTTGGAGGAGAGACTTTTACAAAACCAGATCTTCTAGAACGGCTTATTTTTGAAATTAAAAAAATACCTTGTTCTAAACCAATTTATATTAAAATGCCTATAAATATCTTTTGGGAAGAAACAAAAGATCTACTTGATATAATTGTAAAATATCAAATAAGTGGAGTTATTTTTGGAAACCTAAATAAAAACTACTTGGACATCCCATATGATTCAGAACGACCTCCAGAATATCGTGGTGGTATTTCCGGCAAGCCCTGCTTTCATCCAAGCAACATTCTTATAGAAAAAACAAAAAAAGAATATGGCGATAAACTCACCATTATTGGTTGTGGTGGAATTTTTACGCCAGTTGATGCAATGTACAAATTTGAATTGGGTTCGCAGTTGATTCATCTTATTACCGGAATGATTTATGAGGGACCAAGCTTGATTAAGAAGATTTGTCGAGCATACGCCGAGAAATAAACAAAATACTTACAAAAGTTGTGGCTCAATTTTAAACAACTTTTGTAAGTATTTTGTTTATTTCTCTACAAAAATCTTCGCCAACTTAATCACGTCATAATCATATTTTTCATCAAAGTGCTCAAAGACAGGTTTCAATTTATCTGTTCCTAGTGTTTTGAATGCTTTAACTATTTTTTCAAAATCTTTTTTATCTTTCACTTTTTTAGGTTTGAGATATTGTATATCGCCCAAAGTAAGCATTTTTTGTTCAAGAAGCTTATCAATATGTTCAAGAACAGTCCCTTCTCCGAGTTCTCGTTCAAATGCAATTGCATCTACTGTCTTTTTTTGTAAAACAAGCTCTCGTGTGATTTCATATGTAGTTTTTTTAGGACTAATTTGTTTTGGTTCTTTTTTCTTCTTTGGAACAAAGTTAATATCACCCCCAATAGATTTAAGAAACTCATCCATACATTCATCAATTCTTTTCTGATCAGTTTTTTCAAGTCGTGAAGTCATGATATCAGAAAGTTCTTGAAGTTTTTGGTCAAATGTAAGTACACCGGGGTGCACTTCAAGTGCCCGTTGATTTATTCCCTTCAAATATAATCCATCTAGACTTCGTACTCGAGAGAGAGCCACATACCCCTGTCCTGGAACGAATGCTTGTGAAAGATCAATAAGTGCACTATCAAGTGTCATTCCCTGACTTTTATGAACAGTAACCGCCCATGCAAGCCGTAGGGGCACCTGAAAGATTTCTGCAACTATATTTCCTTGATCTTCAATCGCCCATGGTTGTGGCGTTGCAACAAATTCTTTACCATCCTTTGTTTGTACAACAGGAAATCCATCAGAATTAAATCCAATCACCTCTCCTGTCGTTCCGTTTACATATCCTGCGATTGGATTATTTTTTACAAACATAACAAGTGCGCCAACTTTTATCCATAATTCCTCAGGAGAAAGACAACCTCTTTTAAGTGCTTCAACACCGCTCGCTTTCCCTCTATGTGTCATTTCAAAAATCTGTTCCTCAGTATCAAGCTTCTCCAATTGTTCAAGATTGTATCTATCAACATCTATATTGTGAGTAAAAAGTTTTGTTACATCCTCAATATCTTTTTTTACTATTTTTTCAAGAAGAAGCTCCCGTGAATCATCTGACACTTCACCAGAACGAATCTCCGTAAGTAAATTAAGAAGAGTTCTATCATCTTGTCGGTGTTGTTCTTTAAGATAACAAATATGAAAATCTGCATCCTTCCAACTTTTTGCAGTAAATACAAAAGGTGTTTTTACTTGATCCTCTTCTTCATATACAATTTCTTCCTCTGATTCAGGATAAAAAGAAATTTGCTCAACATGAGCTTTTGGTGAATATTTTTCAATTGGAGGTAATTGAAAAAAATCTCCAGATAAAATTACCTGCAAACCACCGAATGGTTTTTCATTTCTTTTAAATGCACGACAAACTCTCTCAACCATATCAAGTGTAGAATTCTTAAGCATAGAGACTTCATCAATAATAAGAACTTTTACTTTATCAAATCTCTTCCATAGATATTGTTGCTGTTCAAGATAATCTAAGTCACGAGACGATAAACTATCTTTGATTCCAATTCCGCTCCATGCATGAATAGTCATACCACCTAAATGAGTGGCAGCAATTCCTGTTGATGCAGTGATTGCGACTTCAACACCCCTTTCTTGAAGATATGTTATATACGAATTAAGTACAAACGTCTTGCCTGATCCAGCCGGACCAGTTAGAAACACGTTCTTGCCCATTTTAAGTAGTGTTAAGGCCTCTTGCTGTGTCATGTCACTTAAGAGTATATCATACTAATATCAAGCCTTTTTAAAGCATTTTGAGCATTTACAGCCAAGAGGCCTGAGAATCTCATTCCAATATTCCTCTCCGTAATCATATGAGAGTTCTTCTCCTTTTTTGATCTTTCTTTTACTAAAGACAAGAACTCTTCCCTTCTTAATTTCGACTTCACAATTAGGTAAACATGAATGATTTATATATCGAGCAATATTTGGTTTTATGTTTCCGTCAATTGTCTTTTTTGTATTTATTTCAAAAAGATATTTACTATTGCTTGTATATTTTTCCTCTTCAGTTAGTTCTCTGCCAAAATATTCAATTATAAACACCCCCTTAGGGATATCTTCTTGTGCAAAGAGTCCTTTCCCTGTTGTAGATTTCTTTACCTTAACTGCGTACACCCCTATTTTTTCGTTTTCTAAATTCATGATTATTTTTTATGTACTACAATATAACCCACACCAGCAAAAACGAAAAATATAACCAATGCGTACGCGATCCACTTTTTCACAAGAGGAATATTTTGTACAGAAGCAAGTTGAGACTCATCTACTTTTTGAACGGTACTTGTTGATATTTCTTTTTCTAAATTTTCTTCTTGTTCTTGTATAACTTTATTTTTGACAAAAGTATTATCTTTTAGTTCTAAAATATCTGTTTTTACTAATTGTGTAGTAGTACCAGTCTCTTCAGTAACAGGACTCATAACAATTAATGTAGAGGTTGCGTTTGTTGATGTTGAAGTTTCTGTTGAGTTATTTCCACCTGATGTAGATGCTGACACAGAGACTTCTTTTGGAACAGCAATAAGAATATCGTTCCAACTTTTTTCTAGAACTGCTGGAATTACATAACTGGTTGCCATTATATTTTCTTGCCCAAATTCAATCATACTTCCATTCTTTTGTTGAAAATCAACAAAATAATCTTGCACAGATTTTCCATCTTTAACCCAATTTTCATTAAGTTCATACATTGCCTGTGCAACCCAACTTGTAGTAGATACACTCTCTTCACCTCGTGAATTTTTCCAACCACCATTATTTTGTTGTCTCTCTTTTAGATAATTTTTAGCAGAAGTAATAATTGAAGAAACACCCGAAACATTCTTATATGGGTATAATGCCATTATAACTGCAGCTGAATAATCAGGATCAGACTTCCATGTTGAATTATTTTTAATAAATTCAATTGTTTTTTGAACCTCTATATCATTTGATGTATACCCTGCCTTTGAAAGAACAATCAAGGCAAAGATATCATCATTAACTAAACTTTTTTCCCCAAATTGTGTACCGTCAAATTTCTTTAAAATAGCCTCTACAAAATTAAGGTTTTTGAAATCATAAGGATTTTCACCAAGAGCCAGAATAGCCATTGCCTGTCGTTCGTTATCCGTAAGAGTATTTGTTATCTTTGCATTAGATTTAACATAATTATAAAGAGAAGAGTCATCATATCCTGCAGATGAAAAAGCAATTGCAACCCAGGCACTTAAATCAAATCCACCATACTTACCATTATTTGTAATAAACTCAATTGCTGCAGGTAAATCAAATTCTTTCTTATTTGAACTTCCTCCTCCTGAAGTAGTTGA
>CAZDRR010000049.1:0-5830 GCA_964507955.1 uncultured Candidatus Saccharibacteria bacterium
TCTATTCGTGCACAAGGAAGAATTCTTGCGCAAGAGTTTAATGCAGTGTCTGATGCTCGACTTAAGAATGTTCAATTTGATTTAGGTTCAGATATTGCACTTGATGCAATTAAAAAACTAAAACCAGTATCATTTACATGGAAGGACAGCTCAAACGGACAGCCTGTACTTGGATTTTTGGCGCAAGATGTAGAATTAATTATTCCTAATGCAGTTTCTAAAGTAAAAGGAGCATTCTTTGATGATCAAAGAACACTCGATTATAATCAAATTGTCGCAGTACTTGTTGGGGCGGTTAAAGAAATTGCGAACAAAATTGAAGGATTCAAGGATGAGTTTAGAACAAACAAACTTTGTGTAGGAAATACATGTATAACAGAAGATCAATTGAAAGTTCTTCTTGAGAATCAAAATATTCAATCAGGCACACCAACACCACAGACAGGTGCAGTAGAACACGCTTCATCAACAGATTCCTCTGATGGTTCAATAAGTACAGGTACAACTTCTTCTGAGACTGTAGATAATTCAGTAGGTGATAGTAATGGCTCGGGCGACAGTGGGCCATCTTCGAGCGAGGACACTTCAATGCCCGAGCCTACACAAAGTGAATCAACACAGTCTGTAGAACAATCATCTGCTTCAAATTCAGATACTAGTACTTCTCAACCAGAAAGTATTTCATCGGATTCGTCAGGTGATTCTGGTGAGAGTATTTCGGTAGAGTAAGTTAATTAATTTTTGATATAATAAAAAACGTGAAAGGGTATTTTTCTAACATAAAAAAATATACAGCACTAATTCTTAGTTTTCTTTTTTTGATTTCACCTGTAACTCCTGTTTTTTCTGCTGAACTCAACTCAACAAATTTTACTATTCAAGAAGGAGAATTAGGTACAGGTAGTGATTCTAATTCAACAAATTTTTCTATCACAGGATCTATAGATCAAGTACACACGGGTCGTTTTGCTGTTTCAAATCTTCCATTGGTGCCAGGTATAATCACAAGTTGTGGGAAGATCACTACGTCAGGTACTTACACATTAGGGACTAATCTTATTGGCATTTCAGGAACTTGTTTTTCTGTTCAGGCAGATAATGTTGTTATCGATGGAAGTGGATATTCTGTAATTTCAGCTGTTTCTAATACAGACTATGCAATAACAGCAACATCTTCTCTGGTTGCAGGTTCTGCATATGGAACAACAACAATACAAAATATTACATTTTCAGGATTCGGTGGTGGAATAAACGCTTCTGGAAATAATGCTCTAAGTGGTAATACTAATGGGGGAAATGGTGGAAAAGTTGAAATTGTAAACTCAACATTAGGATCAATAATCACTAATTCAGGACTTGGTTCTGGTACAGGTTCTTTGGGTGCTGGTGGTAATGTTATTGTTACTGATTCGTCTACTGGTAATATTACAAATACTGGTGCAGGAGGAGTTATAAGTCTTACTGCTGTTGATTTAAACCTTTCTAATGCTATCTATACAACATCGGGTACTTTTTCTGTTTCATATACTGGAACACTTACAACAACAAACACAACAGTTTCATCTGTTTCAAATTTTATTGTAAATGGAATTAATTATGGAAATTATATTGGCGGATCATTTCCAATAATCCCTGGAACAATTAATAGTTGCGGAACATTATATTTTTCAGGAACTTACACACTAGGTTCAAATGTAACGGGGAACTGTACTATAGCAAAAACTGGTATAACCGTAGATGGAAACAGTAATACTCTTACAGGAAATATCTCTGCAAGTACATTTGGTGTAACACTTTCAAATATTAATGTGACAGGCTCAGTGACAACAACTGGTGCTGGTGCTGGTACTGTAGTCGTTAATAATGCATCAAATCTTACTGGTACTGTAAGTGTTACAGGATTAATCTCTGGAGATGGTTCAAGTTCACTTGGCAATACCACAATTGCAGCAGGGGGAAGTGTTGCTTCAAGTTCAGTAAGTTTTGTTTCTGATGTTATAAATAATGGGACAATCGGAAGCGGAATTTCTGTTGTTGGAAAAATTACAAACAATGGAACAATTAATACTGGTGTAGGTACTTTTACATTTAATGCGTCTTCAACAAACTCAGGAACGGTAAATGGAAATGCGATTTTGTCTGCGTCTTCAACAAATAGCGGCACAATAACAGGTAATGCAACTTTTAATAGTTTAACTTCTGTTTCTGGACTTGTTACTTTTTCTGGTTCAACTTCATTTACAGGAACTGGATATGTGAATGGTAATGTTTATGACTCTGCTTCAACACAAATTACAGGTTGGATATTTAATAATTCTTCAATAAATGGTGGAATTTTAAAAGGTAATGCAGTTTTTAATGATTCAAGTAGAAATGCAACTTCTTCAACGGTGATTGGTAATGCAGAATTTAGAGGAACATCTTTAAATCAGGGTACTGTCACAGGAAATTCTGATGTATATTCTCCTGTAGTTAGACCTCTTGGAGGAACTACAAACGGTCAGGTAATTTATCATGATTATGCCGGTCTTTATTTTAATGACACTGCTGCAGGACATGGTGTAACAGGAAAGTGGAACGATATAAATAACTGGTGGCTTGATTCAGGCGCAACAAGTCATTCTCCTGTACTTCCAACTTCTGGGGATAATGTAATTATTTCTGCAGGAACAATTTCAACAACAACATCACCTGCCTCTGTATATTCTGCGATATTTCAGGGTAATTCAATTAATGCAATAACTTTAACAGTAACTTCATCTGCAAGAGATGCAGCGCTATTTAATGCATCTTCAACAAACAATGGAACAATTATCGGTAATGCAACTTTTGCAGGAACAGGATCTATAAATAACGGGACAGTAACAGGATATATTACTAGACAATACAGTACAGGAGTATTTGCTGTTGTTGAAGATTTTACTCACAATGGTGTTCATTGGATAATACAGGCTGTTAACGGTGCAACGGTTAATTTGACTAGTGCGACATATTCTCTTGTTACTAATATGTTTGAAGCTTTAGGTAATTCTTTATTTATTTTCAATAATTTAATTGGTGGATCTGTTCCAACACTTACTATTACTGCACCAACAACTGGAACTAATATAAAATGGAAACCTATTATATCTTGGGGAACAACAACTTTATGTCAGTACAAAATGGATTCAGGATCATATGTTAGTGTAAATTGTTCTCTTAATGGATCTGATATTCCAAAACCTTCTGCGGGTGCACATACACTGTTTCTAAAAAGTACAGATGCAAACGGAAACGCAACTGAAAAAACAATCTCATTTACATATGATAATACACAACCTGTTGATACTGATTGTTCAACTCCTCTTGATGAAGCAACTCGTCCATATTATTACTTAACTTCAAATGTGGGTAACTGTTCTATTACAGCAACATCAACAACGCTTCGAGGAGATGATGGATTAGGAAATTATTACACTGTAGGTTCTTTAACTGGAAGCAGTACAAATATTATTCTTCAAAATATTACAAGTACAGGATCTGTTTCTGGTTTTAATACAATACAAGTTTCATCATCTACATTATCTGGTGCACTTACAATCAATAATACATTTACAAGTGATACGTTAAGTAGTTTTGGAAATTCAACAATTACAAATAACGGTATTGTTAATGGGGGAAGATTTACGGGTACAGTAACTAACAATGGAACAATTAATAGTACATCAACTCCAGTTACTGTTACGGGTACAGTAACTAACAATGGAACAATTAATGGTGATTTTACATTTAATGCTTCATCAACTAATTATGGATATATAAACGGAAATCTTACTCTTAATGGGGATTCTTCAAACCAAGGAACTGTAAATGGAAACCTTATCTTTAATATGTTTACTGGACTGTCTGGTGTTGTAAGTCTTTCAGAAAATACTGTATTTAGAGGTACTGGAACTACAACTGGTTCATTGTTAGATAATAGAGGTGATGCTATTTCAATTTGGCATTTTGAAGATTCCAGTACTAACCTTGGAACAATAAGAGGAAATGCATATTTTGATGATACTTCAATAAATCTCGGTACAGTTATTGGTGAAGCTCGTTTTAACGATTTGTCTACAAACTCAGGAACAGTAAGAGGAAATGCATATGTATATAAAGCTTGGCTAATATCAAGAGCTCTTACAGGTAGTGTTACTGGAGATATAACATATTATTCATATCCCAACGCTACTTCCTTTAAAAATATTTCTGGAGATAATAATTGGAATAATATATCTAACTGGTTTAGATTTGCTGCAACAACAACTCCTCTTGGACGGACACCAAATTCTGGAGAAGATATTACTCTTTTTGCATCAACAACTCTTAAGAGTAATCTTGCTAACGATATTTATATTGGAGTAAGTACTACAACAATTAGTGGTGGAGGATATACTGTCACCGGAAATATTCATGGAAACGGTGCATATGGAGGATATCCTGCATATGATTTTAATCTTGAAAACATAACTGTTACAGGTTCATCAACTGCAATTGGAGGAGATGGTAATCCAAATATTGATGGAGGAAAAGGGGGTAATATTAATGTAAAATATTCAACAACAGGAATTATTGCTGTGAACGGCGGAGATCCATTACATAATGGAGGAGATGCTGGAACTATTTATGTATTAAACTCAATTGGAGTTTGGACAGAAACACCAATTAAGGCTATTGGAGGAGATTCTGTCGGTTGTGGTTTTGGGGGTTCAGGAGGTAATGTTACTTTGGTTGATACTGCTCAATATGTTGTATATGTTGAACCAGGAAGAAGTGCAACAACAACAATTGCACAAGGTGGAGGTTGTGAAAATCCTCCTTCAGGAATGTCTGGAGTTAGAGGACAATCTTCAGTTACAGGTACATTTAATCCTGGTCTATTAAGTAATCCAAATACGAATACTACAAATAATCAAGATTCAGCAACTTCTCAATCTTCAATAAGAACTGTAATTGATAGATTTGTTCCTGTTGTAGATTTTGATATTAATTTATCTCCTTTCAGTCTTACGCCTCTCCCTTCTTTTGGTACGGGTGCTGAAAATTCATTCTCATTTATAAATAGAATAAAAAATTTCTTTGCATTACCAATTCCACAAAACATAAGTGCTACATACTCTAATATTCCTGACTTATTTAATAAATTAAACATTCAAAATATGAATGATTTGATAGCGCTAAAAAATAAACCAATTTCTTTGAAGGATACCAGATCAATAGGTCTATTTACAGTTTATTCAATGAATAAGACAAAGCCGATCCAAACATTTATGTCTTTTGATACAAGTGACTTCTTGTACCAATTTGTAAAAATTGATCCAAATCAAAAAATTACAATTTCTCTTATGCCAACTGCACATATACAAAATTACAAAGCTACGTTTAATGGAGATGAGGTTTTGTTTACAAATAACGTTGCAGAAATTGTCACACCTAAAAAACCAGGAATATACACACTCTCTACACAAGCAACTCCTATTAAGTTGTATATTCATGTAACAAATACTAATAATGAATATCTTGTAGATGATATGAAAGTTAATTTACTTTCAATCATAGGAACAAGTACACTTCACATGATTACAAGTGTAACAAATCTCTTTTCTGATATCGTAAATATGTTCATGACTTTTTGGCAAAAACTATTTATTTTCCTCAGAAATCTATTCTAGAAATATTGTGTATCTATAAAAAAAGAAATACAATAAGATAGACAAATTAATTATGTTCAAAAGAAGATATTTAAAAATTTCATGTTTGTTTTTTGTGAGTGTCATTTTCCTTTGTTCATTAATCATAAACCCAACAA
>CAZDRR010000050.1:0-2644 GCA_964507955.1 uncultured Candidatus Saccharibacteria bacterium
AGATTGATGGGCACGAAGCCCGAATGAATCTTATTAGAGAATTTGCACAAGAAACGAACACAAAAATTGTTGCAACAGGAGATGTCTACTACATAAAACCAGAAGATAGGGATGCCCGAAGAACTTTAATGTCCGTATCTAATACATTTGGTGGTGACTCCATGGCAGACGAAGAAGAAGATTTTTCTTTTATTACTCAGGCACAAGCAAATGAGTATTTTAAAAATGATACTGATGCACTTGATACTATCCAAGAAATTATAGCTAAATGTAATCTTGAAATTGAACTTGATAAGTGGGTGTTCCCTGCAATTGATCTTGAAGGAAGACAAGCAAAGGATGTACTCAAAGAAATGGCGTATGCTGGAATTGAAAAAAGAAAGCTTGAAGCAACTGATGAATTAATCAAACGAGTTGAATATGAACTTGATGTTATTGAAACAAAAGGATACTCACCATATTTCTTGGTAGTGTCTGACCTTCTTAGATATGCAAAAGAAGCAGGAATTCAATCTAACACTCGAGGATCTGCCGCTGGTTCAATGGTTTCATATCTAATTGGTATTACAACCGTAAACCCAATGGAGTATGGACTCCCGTTTGAACGATTCCTTAACCCTGAACGACCATCCCCACCCGATATCGATATGGACTATGCCGATAACAGACGAGACGACATGATTGATTATGCAAGACGAAAGTATGGTGCAGAGAACGTAGCTCAAATTGGAACATTCGGTAAGATGCTTGCAAAAGGTTCGGTACGAGATACAGCACGAGCCATGGGATTTCCATATGAGAAAGGAGATCAAATTGCAAAATTAATTCCAATGGGCGCACAAGGATTCCCTATGACTATTAAGCGTGCACTCGATGAAGTTCCTGAGTTAGCAGAACTGTACAAAACTGATACAGATGCAAAAACAATCATAGACATGGCACAAAAAATTGAGGGATGTGCACGACAAATTGGTATGCATGCTGCTGGTGTAGTTATCTCTCCTACCAAGATGGCAGACTTTACCCCTGTTCAATGGGATCCAAAAGGTGAAGGAAAAATAGTAACTCAATATGATATGCACTCCGTAGAAGCTGCAGGATTATTGAAGTTTGATTTTCTTGGATTAAAAAACCTCAGTATCATTGCCCAAGTAGTAAAGATGGCAGATAAGATTTACGGAGAAAAAATTGATGTAGACTTTATTCCTCTTGATGATAAAGCGACATACGACATGCTTGCCCGAGGAGAAACAGAAGCAACATTTCAATTGAATGGAGATGGTATGACACGATTTCTTAAGGAACTTAAACCTTCTAATATTCACGACATTAACGCCATGGTTGCTCTCTATCGACCCGGTCCTCTTGCCTTCATCCCAGATTATATTGAACGAAAACACAACCCAGAGAAAGTAGTGTACTTTGATCCTAAGTTGAAACAGTTTCTCGAACAAACATATGGAATTTTGATTTATCAAGATGACATTCTCTTGATTGCTGTGAACCTTGCTGGATACTCTTGGGGAGAAGCCGACAAATTCCGAAAGGCTGTGGGTAAAAAGATTCCAGAAGAAATGGCAAAGCAAAAAGAAAAATTTATCAAAGGATGTATTGAGATTGGAGGATTTTCAAAAGATAACACAATCAAGTTGTGGGATATGATTGAAACCTTTGCTGCGTATGGATTTAACAAGGCCCACGCTGCTGCGTATGGTCGTGTTGCATATTTAACTTCGTATCTTAAAGCAAACTATCCTGTTCTCTACATGGCATCTGTTCTTACTGCTGATTCTGGTGAAGTAGAGAAGATTGCAATCATGGTGCACGAATGTGAACGAATGGGTATCACAGTACTTCCTCCTGATATTAACGAATCATTTGCAGACTTTGGTGTGGTGCCAGGAGAACGAGGAAAAGAAATTATTCGTTTTGGACTTACAACTATTAAGAACTTTGGACAAGGAATTGCAGATGCAATTATTGATGAACGAAAAAAGAATGGAAAGTTCAAAGACCTTGAAGATTTCTTTACACGAGTTGTTGATAGAAATTTAAATAAAAAATCAGTTGAAGCACTTATCAAGACAGGAGCGTTTGATAGCTTGTATCCTGATCGGGCAACTCTTCTTCATAACTTAGAAAATCTTTTAAAATTTAACAAAGAGACTGCAAAAGCAGATTCTTCTCAAGATTCACTCTTTGGATTTGGTGATGTAAAAATTTCACACCTTCATATGGAACCAGGTCCTAAAATTTCAAAACAAGAAATGCTTGGTTGGGAAAAAGAATTACTCGGATTGTATGTTACAGGAAATCCTCTTGATCAGTTTAAAGATTTAATTAATGCAAGCGGACACAGTATCAAGAAAGTAAAAGAAGAAGAAAAAGACGGAAATACAACTGTTGTAGCTGGACTTGTAGAAGAAGCAAAAGAAATCTTAACAAAAAAAGGAGACCCCATGGCGTTCCTAAAAATAAAAGATTACACAGACTCAATTGAATGTGTATTCTTTCCAAAAACATATACTGCATACAAAGACCTTATAAACTATGATGGGTGTGTAGCTGTAAAAGGAAAAATCTCAGAGAGAAATGGCGAGAAGAGTATCTTGGTGGATAAAATGAAGAAGTTAGAGGAGTAAAA
>CAZDRR010000050.1:2744-5716 GCA_964507955.1 uncultured Candidatus Saccharibacteria bacterium
AAATTTCTGCTACTATACAAAACATGTCAACTATAGAAGAAAAGCGACATTCACTCGCTCACCTGCTCGCACAGGCCATTTTAAATATTTATCCAGAAGCAAAGCTTACAATTGGACCTGCGACCGAGACCGGATTCTATTATGATGTTGATTTTGGAACATCAAAACTCACTGATCAAAACCTTCCAAAAATCGAAAAAGAAATGAAAAAAATCCTTCCAACTTGGGATACATTTGAATCTATTTCAAAAACTGCAGACGAAGCACGCGAATATTTTAAAGATAATACATACAAACTCGAACTCATCGAAGAAATTATTTCTCGAGGAGAACAACTTACATTCTACAAATCAGGAGACTTTATAGATTTGTGTCGAGGAGGACACGTTGCACACATGAACGAAATTCCTGCAGATAGTTTTGAACTTGATAAAACAGCAGGTGCATATTGGAGAGGAGATGAGAAAAATTCTATGCTCACACGAGTATATGGTCTTGCATTTGAATCAAAAGAAGAACTTGATGCTTATAAACATAAAATTGAGCAAGCCAAAGAACGAGATCATCGAAAGCTTGGAAAAGAATTGGATCTCTTCACATTCTCTGACCTTGTTGGAGGTGGACTTCCCCTCTTTACGCCAAAAGGAACTGCCATTCGAAATGCAATTATCGACAAGGTATACGAAATTCAAGGTGAATACGATACGCAAGAAGTATGTATTCCTCACATCACAAAACCTGATCTCTACAAAACATCAGGACACTGGGACAAATTTAAAGATGAACTCTTTCATGTACATGGACGAGAAAACGAATTCGTAATGAAGCCAATGAATTGTCCACATCACACTCAAATCTTTGCTTCAAAACCTCGAAGTTATAAAGAACTTCCTCTTAGATATGTAGAATCAACAATGGTATATCGAGATGAACAATCAGGAGAACTTCTTGGTCTTGGACGAGTACGAAGTATTACACAAGATGATGGACACACATTCTGTACACCAGAACAAATTGATCAAGAAGTAAAAATTCTTATTTCTATTATCAAAAAATTCTATACTCTACTTGGTTTAATGAAAGAAGGAAATTATCGAGTATCACTCTCCTTCCGAGATCCAAAAGAACCACAAAAATATCTTGGTGATGAATCAGTATGGGAAACAGCACAAGCTGCACTTACAAGAATTGCCCAAGAAGAAAATCTTCCGTATGAAATCTTTGAAGGTGAAGCTGCTTTCTACGGTCCAAAGATAGACTTTATGTTTAAGGATGCAATTGGACGAGAACGACAACTTGGAACAGTTCAATTAGACTTCAATATGCCAAGTCGATTTGGTCTTGAATTTACAGACAAAGACGGAACAAAAAAGACACCAGTAATGATTCACCGAGCTATTGCAGGATCACTTGAACGATTCCTCTCTATTGCAATTGAACACTTTGCAGGAAATTTTCCATTCTGGATGGCTCCTGTACAAGTTGCACTTATTCCAATTAAAGAACAACACGAACAGGTTGCAAAAGATTTACATAAACAACTCAAAGCACTTGGAATTAGAGTTGATTACATGAACTCAAATGACAACTTTGGAAAACGAATCAAGAAAGCAAAAGATGAACGAGTTCCCTACTTTATAATTATCGGAGATAAAGATATTGAAGCAAATAAAGTAACCCTTGAGAGTAGAGATGAGGGTCAACTTGGACAAAAAAGTATTGAAGAAGTATTACAATTATTTAGAGAACTTAAGTAATAAAAATAAAAAGCGCGCCCTTCGGGCGCGCTTTTTATTTATTTTTTTATAATATAATTAGATTTGTGATGCCTTATTAGCTTCTTTGAATGCTGCAATTCTGTTTGAAATTGCTTTCTTATTCATTTTATTTCTGATAATAAGTGTAGCTGCAATACTCCATGCAAGGATACCTACAACAAAGGCAATTCCTTTGGCAACATCTTCTGGTCCAGTATATGGAACTTGGTTTAGATATACAGAACTTACTCCTGCAAACGTTCCATTTCCTGAAGAAATATTTCCTGATGTAACATTAACATCTCTGTCATTATCATCGTTACTATTTACTCTAATTGTAGGACATGTATCTCGAGCAATTCTTCCTTCATCATCTCTTACTTTAAGTTCAACTTCATATCTTCCATCTCTAGTAAATCGTGCAGTGAATGATCGTCCATTTTCGTCCGCATCTCCACTCCATTCGTAATCATATGGACCATCACCACCATCTACTTCTGCTGTAAATCGTACAGTATCGTCCTCTTCAATTGAAGTATCTGAAACTTTACATACTACATCAAAGTCTTCATTATCATCCTCTTCTTCAACTCGTACTGAATCACAATTTGCAGTTGCAGATCGTCCATCTTGGTCTGTTACTCGTACATATGCATAATATGTACCAGTATTATTGTAATCTTCTGTAATACTTCGTGAAGAACCAGATGCATCTCCATACCATCGATATGTATATGATCCTCTTCCACCATCAGCATTAGCTGTATATGTTACTGAATCTCCATCTTGTATAGTTCTATCTGAGACAGAACATGTAACATCAATAGGATTATATGTTTGTCGTTCTTTTTCTACATGTACACCTGCACAGTTTGCAGTTGCAGTATTTCCTTTACCATCAGTTACTTTTACTTTAGCATAGTATGTTCCTTCAGTATTAAATACTTTTGAAACACTCTTTGATGTTTGTCCTGCAAGACCTGCACCTGACCATGAGTATGTATATTTTCCTTTTCCACCATTTGCATATGCAGTAAAGGTCACAGAATCTCCTTCTTCAACAGAAGAATCAGAAATTGTACATGAAACTGTTAATGCTCTATATGTGTTTGTGTTAGTTGTTCCTCCACAATTTGAAGTACATCCACCTGATGTATATCCACTTGAGTATCCACCATAAGCATATCCAGGATAATAATCTTGATAGATTGAACC
>CAZDRR010000051.1:0-5594 GCA_964507955.1 uncultured Candidatus Saccharibacteria bacterium
ATTAAAGATTGATAGGGTAGTTATCAATCTGTATCTAGTATACCTGATACATATTAGAAGTCAAGTGATATGTGGATAACCTATAATATGGCTATATTGAGCCACTAAAAAAGGCAGTTTTCGACCACTGCCTTAATTAGTTTTGCTTGCCACACCGATATGTGGTTTACCTCAACCTTTTAAGCTGAGGATATGATAGCACGACCATAAATATCCTTCACCTTTAGATAGTTTATCAGCTAAGAATTTCATTGCAAAGTCTGGGTCAAGAGCTTGTTCTTTTGTAACTGTAGGATGATAGTCAAGATATATTTGGACTAAGCCGTAAGAATGTCCATTATCACCTACTGCTGTGGGGTTGAAGCTACTTTCGCACTCTATGATAGCGACCATATCATCATAGGATACCCCTGTAGCCTCTGAAATTGCCTTCAGACGGGTTTTTAGTGAGGTGTACGACTGTTCACCTATTTTTGATTGTTCACTCGTTATAGACGATTTTAGAGGCTGGTTGATGACAGGAGGTTCTGTGGCTGGATACTGCTCACCTAATGTGATGGAGTTAGACCCTATTATACTTAGACTTGCCATTAAGAACGCTCCTGCATGGAGCAAGTTCATTACTTAGTTGTGATTGAACGAAGACCTGCACGAATACCTGTAATGAGGATTGAGACTAGGAAAGCGTAAGTCCATGTCTCTGGTGAAGTTAGTTTATCAGCAGGGATAGCGGCTAAAGCACCAATCACTGTTCCAGCGAATGATGTTATGAAAGTATGTATTGCACTATCAATACGAGGATACTCTGTTGCGAATTGTTTATATTTAAGAATTAGGTTTGAAAACATATATTTGAATTACTAGCGATTAAATGTTCCGCTCTTAATTATATAATTAAATAGACTAGATGAAAAGTGGTCATTAAAATAAGTCATGTCTGGTAATTTCCAATTTTTACGACCATAATACAATCTACGGCGAATTATAAATACCTTTTCCGCTAATTGTTTTTCTTCCCTTAATTCGGCTAGTTCTTTTTTTAGTTGAATTATCACTTAAAAAGAATAACATATAATTAAAATAAAGTTTTCCACAGGTTGTCCCCTTTTCAACTTGTTGTATTAGTTTTTTGTAGGTATATAATTATCTACATGCAAATAATCGTAGAACATTTTAATAAAATTATTACCAGCAGTGGTATGCCTATGGGTTCTACGACCCACGCAGTAGGCATACCACTTTTGGTTGTAATAAAAACATTATGAAAAAAAATCATAAACAAGCGTGTGGGGGTTTTCTTGTTCCAGAGTACGTGGTCGAAGACAATACGTTAGAAAATATTGAATGGTGTTTACTAAGGTGTGAAAAATGTGATGGTTATTTTTGGGTTATAGCACAAAAAATAAACATGTTAGATAAATAATTATATGGCTAATCCTTCATTAAAAAATGGGTATATATCAGTAGCCAATGAATTGGTTGAAAAGTTGGCAACATTAAGTATACCTAGTTCTGAAATGAGGATTGTATGGGTCGTATGGCGTAAAACATGGGGTTGGCAGAAAGGTGACAGAAAGAAAGACTGGGACTGGATTTCTATAAGTCAGTTTGAAAGATTAACAGGAATGAAACATGCAAACGTTGTGGCAAATACTAAATCACTTGTTTTAAAGAAAATATTATTAAAGTCAGATAATGGTTTAATGTTCAATCAAAATTATGAGGAATGGGTAGTATGTAAACGCATACGGGGTATGCAAACACATACTGGGGGGAGTATGCAAACACATACCAAAAGGGGTATGCAAACACATACACACAATAGATATAAAACAACTAATACAAAAGAAAGTATGAAAAACACACATTTTGAGGAAGATTCAGAGATAGTTCCAGTTGATTCATCAGGAGAACCAATAACCAAAAAAAATAAAATAAGTCCTGAAACTAAGAGTTTGTTGATGTCTATTGAAAAATTATGGAAACAAACTGCTGTTAGTGAACTTGGTTTAGATGAAAAAGACGTTGAAACTAAAGGAATATACTTTTCTGTTCTTGATTTATATAAGAGAGAAAAGTTTGATAAGAATGGTTTTTTAGGTCTATTCCAGTATTTCTTTAAAGATAAAAGTGTGAAGTTTGAACAAAAACAGTCATTTCATCTTTGTATGTCAAGAAGTTACTTAACTCAATATAAAATGCACTTAAAAAAGAGGTCGATGAATGAAACAAACGTATCAGCATCTAACCTTCTAAGATTATGAACCAAATGCATGAAAATAACATAAGAAGTGAGCGAGTTGAGCGTGAATTACTTACTTCATATTTTATAGAAAGAAATAATTTAGCTATTCCTATACAAATGTTGTCTCCAAACGACTTTATGTTTTTTGGAAAACAATATGAATTAGCTGTTGAATGTTTTGAGAAAGGTAAAGACCCTATTTACGAATTTACAATAAAAGGATTTAACGTTAGTGACTTCTTGGGTTATGTTCCACGTAGAGATATGCAAAGAGTTTGTGAGGATATATTGACATATGCTAATGCAAGACGTGTCGCTAAGACAATTTCTGATTATCATAATCAAGTACCTTTAGAAGAAGTTGACAAATTTGTTAATGAAATTCAAAAGAAACTTATTGAGTCTATTTCAACTAAGGCACACGAATCTGGAGATATTTCTAATGTTTTAACTGAATATAAAAAACTTCAAGAATTTTACAAAGAAAAAATAAAAAAAGGTGGAATTGTTGGTATATCGACTGGTTACAATAAAATAGACGAAATTATAGATGGATTTAGACCAGAACATTTATGGGTTATTGGAGGTTACACAAATATGGGTAAAACTTCTGCTGCACTTAACTTGGTTGCCAATATGGTAAAACAAGGAAAACGTGTTGTGTTTTATTCACTTGAAATGAGTAAGACGGATATAATTTCTCGTTTACTTGGAATCATGACAGAAGATAACGGACTTTCAATTGTAAAAGGTTATGCAAAGTTTCCACAAGATGTTGAGCGTTGCATGAAATTACTTGAAGAATCACAAATGACAATTTATTGCGGAAAAAATGAGTTATCGGAAATCCAAATGAGTATGTATGAAGAACAGTTAAAAAAACATGTTGATTTATTTGTTGTAGACTTCTTGCAGATTGTAACTGTAAAAGGAGCAAAGAGTGAATATGAAATGATTACAAATTCATCACTAGGATTTCAACAAATGGCGAAGAAATTAAAAGTTCCAATAATTCTTCTTTCACAAATTTCTAATGACGGAGCAAAAAATCATGACCAAGATGTTATGACATTTAAAGGTTCAGGTTCAATTGCATCTGCTGCTGATTTTGCTATTGAAATAGTAAAGGGTGAAGAAAATAAAGCTGATTGGCTTATGAATATGCAACAAGGGTTGCCTGTAAAAATGATTTGGAAAATTAGAAAAAATCGTCATGGTAGAGTAGGATTTATAGATATGAAATTTAATGGTAAACATGGAACATTTAAAATTGACACTGAATTAGAAGACTTCATAAAATAACATGATTAAAATTGATTATAAAAACAAAACTGTAGATATTTATGGAATGACTGGATACACAAAAGAAGAACCATATTACATATCATTTGATAGATTTAGAACAGGTAAACAACTTATTGAATGGATAGAGCATTTAAGATGTAAAAATTGGTTTAATGAAGAATTAGAATTAACTTTAATAAAGTCTTTTGATGAAATAAATGGCTTAGTATAGCCATGTAATTATCCACATATATCACTATACATAATTGCACTATTATTTGTATAGTGTATACTATATACAGATGATGGTTCGTTGAAAAATAAATATAAAAAATATTAATATAATTAAATAAAATTAAAATGAAAACATTATTAAATGTCATAGGTATCGGTATCATGTGTTATGTGTTTGTTTACTTAATAATCTTACTCGGTGTTGCACTGGGTATAAACTAAAATGGCAATATTCAATAAAGAATCACTACAAATTGAACTTACTTTAGAAGATAGAAAAAATCTTCAAGCTACATTTAATGACATAGATGAATTTGATGGAGAGACTAAAGAGAAAATGGAAGACTACCTTTCAATGGTATGCACATCAAGTTGCTGGAATGACTACGATTGCCCGCACGAAGAACAGTTCCTTACCATTATTAATGATGAAATAATGCAAAGAAAATGAAACATATATCAGAAATAATTAAAGAAATTGGCTATTTAGATAACCCAAGTGCACGAAGAATATTAACTCAAAAGATGACTAGTTTTAAGAAGTCTCCAAGTATCAGTAAAGCTCAAGGATTAGAAGATTATGGAATTACAACTGATTACGATATGGTATCAACTGGTGAAGATATGGATTATCAACATAAAGAAAATTAAATGACTAATATATATAAAAAACTACTAGAAGTTCAAAAAGAAATAAAAGCAATTGAAAAAGATGCAACAAATCCTTTTTTTAAAAGTAAGTACTTTGATATTAACTCATTACTTGAACAGGTAAAACCTGTATTAAATAAACATAAACTTGTATTAACTCAACCTCTTACAACAATGGATGGTAAATTGGCTTTAATTACAAGAATAAGTGATGCAGATGATTTGAGTGAAAATTCAATACAAGAAACTGTTATTCTACCAACTACAGAAGATGCCCAAAAAGCTGGTTCAGCAATTACTTATTTTCGTAGATATTCTCTACAAAGCTTACTTGCTCTACAAGCAGAGGATGATGATGCCAACTATGCTAGTGGAAAGAAATTATCAAAGTCTGCTTCTGCTCCACTTCAAGATGATGGAATACCATTTTAATCACTAATAAATAAACTATGACAAAAGTATTCGCTATATTTAAAGCAAACGAAAAGAAAAACGAGAAGAGTCCAGATTATAATATCTCAATTAAGGTGGGAGAAAAGTATGAAACTATTGGAGGATGTTGGATAAAAGAAGGTAAGAATGGAAAGTTCTTTTCATGTAAAATGAGTGAACCATATGAACAGCGTAAGGGTTATGAGATTGCAGAGAGTAAGTCAGAAGCCATGAAACCAGCTTTTAGTGGTAATACTTATCCAAAGAACGATATATCAGCCGAGGAAATTCCTTTCTAATATGGACAACATTAAAAGAATTGGAAACAAACTCCGTAATAACGAGTATATATCAACTCCTCATCAAGCCGCAGAAGATTTGAGTGTACTAGCAGGCGAGTATGCATGGTTACTCGGACAACTTGAAGATATACTTGTTCGCAAACCAGAGAAATGGAATGGGATGAGAGATAAGTTTAAAAGTGATACAGCGTGCGAGAGAGCATGGGAAAACACTGAAGATGGTATAAACGAATCAGGGCTCAGATTAAGGGAGAAATCTGTAGGCAAGATGATGTCAGCTCTTAAAACACTTATTCGATTAGCAGAGAATGAAAGTCATAACCTTCATTAAAATGGCTTCATACGCTAAAAATATAAAACGCAACGCTCGTAGACCATCAGTATCTCAAACTCCGTATTTAACAGCTAAATCAGGTAGTGGTCGAAAGAGTGAAGAAGAAGCAATT
>CAZDRR010000052.1:0-5572 GCA_964507955.1 uncultured Candidatus Saccharibacteria bacterium
AAATATAGAAATAAATCAAACAAATACTGCAACAAATACAGAATATTTCTCTCATTATAGAAGCGAAAGAGCAGATGAAAGGGAAGGTAGATTTGCAACCGTTGTGTACATGGTGTAATACTAGATATATGAAAAATTCAATTTCGCTTGATTTGGCAAAGGGATTATTAGGAAAAAAAGTAAAAGTTACAATAGATAGACCTCTTGGTTCAAAACACCCTAAACATGGTTTTGAATATGAAGTTAATTATGGATTTATTGAAGGAATAATTGCACCAGATGGAGAAGAATTGGATGCATATTACTTGGGTACAGATAAATCTCTTGAATCAGCCGAAGGGGTTTGTATTGCCATCGCACATAGAAAAGATAATGATGATGACAAATTAATTGTTGTTGCTGACAAATTTGAAATGACAGATGATGAAATTTTAAAGAAAATTCATTTTCAAGAACAATGGTTTGATACTGAAATAATAAGGTGATTTTAATATGAAAAAGAAACCTAGAATTCTCTCAATTGCACAATTAGGAAATCCTATTATTAGATTTACTGCAAAAGAAGTTAAAGATATTAAAGATGTAAAAATTCAAGAGCTTATAGACTCAATGATTGCAACCTGTGTAGATTCTTCTGGTGTTGGTATTGCAGCGCCTCAGGTATATGAAGATGCTAGAATTTTTATTGTTGCATCAACTCCAAGTGACAGATATCCTAAAGCCCCTAAAATGCCTCCTACAGCAATTATTAATCCAAAAATCATATCTTATTCAAAAAAGACAAAAAAGGACTGGGAAGGCTGTTTAAGTATTCCTGGAATACGAGGGCTTGTACCTAGACATACTTCAGTTAAAGTAGAGTTTTTTGACAGGGAAGGGAAAAAGCAATCCAAAACATTTAAAGACTTCGTTGCACGAATAGTTCAACATGAATATGATCATTTAGATGGAATTGTATTTCTTGATCGGACTGACTCAAAAGATTTGATTACCGAAAAAGAATACCAAAAGTTAATGAAAGATCAGGATAAAATTAAGAAATAATTTCTTCATAATTTCTTCATATTATTGTTATATACTATTTATTGTATGAAGATATTAATCGTAGAAGACGAAATTAAACTTAATAAAGGACTTGCGTCAGCACTTGAGCGAAAGGGTTTTGCTGTAGACAGTGCATTTGATGGAGAAGAAGGGGAAAAGCTTGCGCGTTGGAATGAATATGATCTCATTATTTTGGATGTTATGATGCCAAAAAGAGATGGTGTTGAAGTTTGTAAAAACTTGCGTGCGATTGGTAAGAAAATGCCTATACTCATGCTTACAGCAAAAGATGCAATTGAAGATAAAGTTCTCGGACTTGAAACAGGGGCAGATGATTATTTAGGAAAACCCTTTTCATTTGATGAACTTGTAGCACGAATACGAAGTTTATTGCGGAGACCACCAATGAGTGCTGGAGATATTTTTGAATTAGAAGATCTTGTGCTTGATACACAATCAATGAAGGTTACAATTAAAGATAAAGAACTTTCATTAACACTTCGTGAATATAGTTTACTTGAATATCTGTTACGAAATAGAGGGAAAGTGCTTACAAGAGATGATTTACTCGAGCATGTATGGGACCGTAATCATGATACATTGAGTAATGTGGTTGATGTTCATATAAAAAATTTAAGAAAAAAATTACCAAATAAATATGCAAAATATATTGAAACTGTTCGGGGCAAAGGATTCTGTCTTGTTTGAAAAAAGATTTAACAGGTCTCTTATTATATTGACACTTATATATTCAATAACACTTGGGGTTATTCTTTTTATATCAGCAACATTCTCATATTCAATATTTTCTTCAAGAGTTGGTGCACGTTTTGAGAGACTTCCTCAAATGCAACAACTTCAAGTTCCAGTTGAAATTGAGATACGAAAAGGTCCAACTGTTAATGAGGTGAGAGAAGAATTAGTTGACGCTTTTATTAGAGTTAATGGAGCATTATTCATCCTTGCTGTTATTGGAAGCTATTTTCTTGCTCGAATAACACTTAGACCCCTTAAAGATGCCTATGAAGATCAAAGGAGGTTTATTGCAGATGCTTCTCATGAACTTAGAACACCATTATCTGTAATGCATATTGAACTTGAAAATGATATTGCAGAAACACAATTAAAGAAGCATTCAACAGATAAATTAGAAAGCCAATTGGAAGAAGTGAATCGAATGTCAAAGATTGTGGAAGATTTATTGTATTTATCAAAACTTGAAAGTTCACAAACAATTCCTCGAATACAAGTAGTGAATATATCACACATTATTGAAAATGTTATCAAAAGATTACAGGTACTTGCTGATACAAAAAAGGTTCAAATTGTATATGATAATAAAAATTCAAATATTGAAGTTAAGGCAAATGACCAAATTTCTCATGTATTTTCAAATGTGATTAAAAATGCAATTTTATACAATAAAGAAAACGGTACAGTCACAGTTTCTTTAAATTCTAAAAAAAATTCAGTTGATGTAAAAGTGCAAGATACAGGAATTGGTATTGGTCATATAGATTTAAAACATATTTTTGATAGATTTTATCGAGCAGATAAAAGTCGTTCAAAAAAGATTGGTGGAAGTGGCTTAGGACTTTCGATTGCACAACAGATAGTAGAATCAAATAATGGAACTATTCATATTGAAAGTGAATTAGACAAAGGAACAGTCGTTACCATAAATCTTCCAAAAGCATAATTATAATCTTCACGATAACTTCATATATTATTTTTTAGAATATATATACAATCAGTTTAAGAAATACTTAACTTAATTCTGATTGATTTTTACTCACTAAAACTAATTTAATAATACACATGTTGAAAAAGAATTTGTCACATATATCAAAAAAATCAAAAATGATTGCCGCAACAGCTTTTGTTCTTGGTGCTACTGCTTTGGGGGGAGGAATTGTTGCATATGCTGCAGATACTCCTGATGATGATAAGAACCCAATGAATGAGCTGGTAACAACAATTGCAGAAAAATTTGGACTTAATAAAAGTGAAGTTCAAACTGTTGTTGATGATGTAATGAACGCTCGACGTGAAGAAATGCAAGCAAAACAAAAAGAAATGCTTGCAGAAAGACTTGATAAAGCTGTAGAAGAAGGAAAAATCACTCAAAATCAAGCAGATTTAATTTCTAAAAAAGCAGAGGAGATAAGATCAGAGATGGAACAGAATAGAGAAGAACACAAAGATTTAACTCCAGATGAACGAAAATCTCAAATGCAAGCAAAACGAGCAGAGCTAGAGAAGTGGGCGGAAGATAATGATCTTACAAAGGATCAACTTCAATATCTTGCTGGTGGACGTGGATTCAAAGGAGAAATGAGAGACGGAAAATTTGCTCCTGAAGATAAATAAATATAATTAATACCTACTAAAACAAGACGTAAAAGCAGCGGACCCTTCGGGTCCGCTGCTTTTATAAAAATGATATACTAACTAATATGAAAAAAGTATATATAGTTCATGGGTATGGAGGATATCCAGAAAAGAATTGGTTCCCATGGCTCAAATCTGAATTAGAAAAATTAGGAGTAACTGTGACGGTTTTTAAAATGCCTAATACAGACACTCCACAATATTCAGAATGGATCCCATTTTTAAAAGAGAAAATTATATGTAATCAAGATGAGGAAGTTTGTCTTGTTGGTCATAGTCTTGGTTGTATTTCTATTTTACAATATTTAAATTCTATAACAGAAGATATTAAAATCTCAGGTTCAATACTTGTTGCAGGTTTTGCTTCTCCAATACATTTTACAGAATTAAATAGTTTTTTTGATGTACCACTTAATTCAGAAAAAATAAAAAAAGTATGTAAAAATATTATTGCTATTAATTCAGATAACGACCCTCATGTTCCATTTAACCATGCTGAGGAATTAAGAGATGTATTTGGTGCAGAATTGATAACAATTCATAATGGACTGCATTTGAATGAAAAAGCAGGATATAAACAATTTCCTTTATTATTAGAAAAAGTAAAACAAGTTTTGTTATAATATTAAAAATATGAAATATAATATACATCCAATATTCGTTCATTTTCCAATAGCATTTTTGCTTTTATATGTATTAGTGAAGATTATTCCATTCAAAAATAAATTTCCCAATATTAGTTGGAAACATATTGAATTAACATCATTAATTTTAGGAGTATTTGGAGCTTTTGTTGCAAGTTCAACTGGCGAAATTGCAGAACATATTACAAAGGCACCAAGAGATATTGTTGAAATGCATTCTTTGTTTGCAGGAATTTCAACATGGATATTTACTTTGTTATTAATAGGAGAAGTTCTTAATATTCTTTTGCCAAAAATTAAAAATATACAAATCCCTTATTTAATTTTAAAAACTATAGAGAAAATAAAGAATGTTCTCACACATACATATGTATCGGTATTTTTCGCAATTTTAGGAGTTGTCGCAATAACTATAACAGGGGTGTTAGGTGGAGTACTTGTGTATGGAACAACTGCTGATCCTGTAGCGCCATTTGTCTTAAAAATACTTGGATTATAAAAACATTCAGACACTAAAAGTCGCCTCTCATAAAGGCGACTTTTAGCAAGCAAGGCCATATTCCGTTTGACCAGTATTTATATGTAGGTGGGTTCCTGTGCAAATTACCCAAGAGTAACCCCCTTAGGATCCCTTTTGAAAAGTAAATGGTGGTAAAGGGAGATATGACCTATTTATAGTATATCTCTTTGTTAAAAAACAAGAGCAAGTGTTTCAAAAGTGTATAAGTGCATAAGTCAGAATTGGATTGATAAAAAAGGGTTTTTGTGGCATACTTTTGAAACATAAAATAATATTACAACATGAAATCTAATAATAAGTCAAAAGAAACAGGGTGGGGTAAAGTGGCGAGTTGGTATGATGAACATCTTAAAGATGACGACACATATCATACACAAGTTGTACTTCCTAATCTTGTTCGTCTTGTGAACTTACAACCAAACGAATCTCTTCTTGAACTTGGATGTGGTCAAGGTTTTTTTCTTGAACACTTTTTGAAAATATCAAAACATATTACAGGAGTTGATATTGGAAAAGAACTCATAGAAATCGCAAAAGAAAAAAATAAAGATATTACATATCTTGCAGGAAGTGCAGAAGATGTACAATTGTTAGGTCATAAGAAATTTGATGTCATTATTATTGTGCTTGCGATTCAAAATATGAAACATCTTAATCTTGTTGTTGAGAATATTTCAAAACATCTACATGAAAATGGAAGAGTTTATCTTGTATTAAATCATCCAGCATTTCGAATTCCACAACACAGTACATGGATGTTTAGTGAAGATAAAAAGACTCAAATGCGAGTTGTTGATACATATATGAGTGAACGAGAGATTTCTATCGATATGAATCCGGGACAAAAAGAAAATAAACAGATAACACCTTCGTTTCATCGACCGCTTCAAGTATATTCAAAATCTTTTGCTAAGAATGGTTTTGCAATAACTAAGATAGAGGAGTGGATGTCACACAAGACAAGTCAACCAGG